>NZ_JBVKBC010000020.1:0-118329 GCF_055639095.1 Streptomyces sp. NPDC107550 | reverse complement strand
TGACGCTGCTGTCGGAGGTCGCGGTCGCCGATGGTGTCGTCAAGGGCCGTCGGGACGGGGATGCGGCCTCGGAGCAGCTTCAGGCGTCGTTGCCGACGGTGGTGTCGGTGACGGACCAGTCGGGTGAGGCGCGTTACCCCTCGTTCAAGGGGATCATGGCGGCGAAGAAGAAGCCGGTCCAGTCGTGGGATCTCTCGGACCTCGACATCGAGGCGGAGGAGGTCGGTCTGGAGGGTGCCTGGACGAAGGTCGAGGCGGTGGCGGAGCGTCCTGCGCGCAGCGCGGGCACGATCGTCAAGGACGAGGGTGAGGGCGCCAAGCAGCTCGCCGAGTTCCTCGCGGGCCAGAAGTTCATCTGAGCTTCGGTCATCCCGTTCTCAACGCCCACCTTCCTTTGTGATTGCAGGAGATTGAAGTCCCATGGCTGAAGTTCTGGTCTACGTCGACCACGTGGACGGTGCCGTCCGCAAGCCCACTCTGGAGCTGCTGACGCTGGCCCGCCGGATCGGTGACCCGGTCGCCGTCGCACTCGGCAACGGCGCCGCCGACACACAGGCGGTTCTGGCCGAGCACGGTGCGGTGAAGGTGCTCACGCATGAGGCGGCCGAGTACGCCGATTATCTGGTGGTGCCCAAGGTCGACGCGTTGCAGGCCGCGGTCGCCGCCGTGTCCCCGGCGGCGGTGCTGGTTCCCTCCTCGGCGGAGGGCAAGGAGATCGCCGCCCGCCTCGCGCTGCGGATCTCGTCGGGTCTCATCACCGACGCCGTGGACCTGGAGGCGGGTGCCGAGGGCCCCATCGCCACGCAGTCCGTGTTCGCCGCCTCTTTCACGACCCGCTCTACGGTGACGACCGGCACCCCCGTCATCACCGTCAAGCCCAACTCGGCCGCGGTCGAGGCCGCCCCGGCCGCCGGCGCCGTCGAGGCCCTGACGGTGACGTTCTCCGACGCGGCGACGGGCACGAAGGTCACCAGCCGTACCCCGCGCGAGTCGACCGGCCGTCCGGAGCTGACCGAGGCCGCGATCGTCGTCTCGGGCGGGCGCGGGGTCAATGGCGCGGAGAACTTCGCGGTGATCGAGGCGCTCGCCGACTCCCTCGGCGCGGCCGTGGGTGCCTCGCGTGCCGCAGTGGACGCGGGCTGGTACCCGCACTCCAACCAGGTCGGCCAGACCGGTAAGAGCGTCTCCCCGCAGCTGTACATCGCCTCCGGTATCTCGGGTGCGATCCAGCACCGGGCCGGTATGCAGACCTCGAAGACGATCGTCGCGATCAACAAGGACGCCGAGGCGCCGATCTTCGACCTCGTCGACTACGGCGTCGTCGGCGACCTCTTCGACGTCGTGCCCGCCCTCACCGAAGAGATCAAGACCCGCAAGGGCTGAACCGGTTCACTGTCTGTACGGCGACGGGCTCTGCGGCATCACGGCCGCGGGGCCCGTCGCCGTACGGCGTAGAAGCCCGCCGCGCCGACCGCGCCCGCGATCAGGGCGCCGCCGAGGGCGAGTTGCACCGGCCCCGTCTGTCCCAGCGAGCCGCCGTCACCCGCGCGTACCCCGCCCGGTTCGGTGGCGCCGTGCGCCGAGACGGTGAGCGTGTGCAGGACGACCCTGCCGTCCGCGCAGGTCACGGAGATCGAGTGGGCGCCGGGCCGGGCCCCGGCCGGCACCACGAACTCCCCGGTGACCTCGCCCGTACGCCCGCCGGACGTCAGCGGGAAATCGCCCGCGCCGATGCTGTTCGCGTCGCCCGTGGCGCGGCCGTCCTTGCCGCAGGCGGCGGTGGAGGCGGTCACGGTGGCGCCGGCGCTTGCGGTCGAGGGCGTCAGCGTGAGCCCGTCCGGCCCGGCCGCCGGCGCGTCGGAACGGCCCTGCTGCTCGGACACGTCCGGGAGGTCCGAGGCGGGCGGCACCACCTCGTCGCTGCTCTCCCCCGGCCCCGGCGGCAACTCGGCGTCGACCCCGGCACCATCGCCGGTCCCGGTCTCGGTCCCGTCACCGCTCCCGGCGTCGATCCCGCTTTTGTCTCCGCCGTCCTCCAGGCCGACAGCCGCGTCATCGCCCACGTCCCGGCCGAGGCCGTCCGGAGCGGCGGAAGCACCGACAGCGTTAAGCCCGGCGCCGGAAGCCCCGGCGATCGGAGACCCGGCCGCCGAGGATCCCGCGGCGGGGCCGGGCACGGCCGTCGCCGGGCCGTCCCCCTCCGCCCGCGCCGCCCACGCCGTCGTGGCGCACAGCGGTGCCCCCAGGGTGAGCGCCGACGCGGCGAGGGCGGCGGCGGGCCAGGTGGCGGTGCGGCGCATGCGGGTCCTCTCGCGGGGGCCGCCTGGGCGCGGCCGGAACCGTGGGTACGTACCGCATGAGCCAACCGCGCGGCGGCGCGACGCGCCTGTCGGGGCGTCGGGTCGGGTGACGCGGACGCGGCGAGAGAGTGACGGCGCTCGGCCGGGAGGGGCGAGGAGCCGGCGTGCCGTGAGGGAAGTCGCCAGAGGGTCCGGAGGCGAGAGGATCAGAAGGGGATGTGGGAGTGGCCGTGCACGCGATGCGCCTCGACGAGCGCGACGCGGGCCGATTCGAGGCGGTGTGCCATCACCTCGGCGACACCGTGCAGCAGCGCCACGCCGAAGGCCGGGTCCATGTCGCAGAGGTTGCGTACGGCGGTGCCGTCGAACTCGTACGCCCGCACCGGGGTGAACGCCTCGGCGCCGAAATCCCATGCATAAGGGGGGAACAGCCAGGACCAGCCGAGCAGATCGCCCGGTCCGAGCGGGTCGAGGGGCAGCCGGGAGCGGTCGGAGACGCGGACGTCGAGCGTGACCGTGCCGGTGCGGATGATCCAGAAGCGGTCGGCGTGATCGCCTTCCTCGAAGACGCGTGAGTCCTGGGGGAAGGAGACCTCGGTGGCGAGGGGCATCAGGCGGTCGCGGAAGGGGCGCGGCAGCCGGTTGAGCAGTCGTGTCTGAGCCGTCATGGCGGAACACCTCCACCGTCGTGTCATTCCAGCGTACGTACGTCCGGGTGATGCCACCCGTCACCGGCCCCGGCAGCCGTGTTCACCCGGTCGCGCCGGGTGACGGCGGGCGGCAACGGCCGTCTGGCGTAAGCGGATCGCGGGCCGACGATCATGCACCTACGTTTCCGGCATGGCACCCTTCATCCGTTTCCGTCCCTCCTCGGTCCCCTCGTCCGCGCCGGTCCGCCCGGAGCGCGGGGCGCCGCGTGTCCGGCGGGCGGGCCGGGCGTTCCTGGCGGCGGGACTGTGCGCGGCGTTCTCGGTGGGCGCCGCCGCCGGTCCCGCCGGCGCGGTCCCCGCCCCGGCGCCCGCCCCGGCGCGGCCGCCCGCGAAGCCCTCCGTGTCGGCGCTCGCCTGGGAGGTCATGGACGCCGGCACGGGCCAGGTCCTGGCCGCCCGCTCCCCACACCGCAGGCTGCCCCCGGCGAGCACCCTGAAGACCCTGTTCGCGCTGGCCGTGCTGCCCAGGCTGCGGCCGGACTCCGTGCACCGCGTGACCTCCGCCGACCTCGCCCAGGTCGCGCCCGGCTCCAGCCTCGTCGGCGTGGACGAGGGCCAGCGGTACACGGTCGCCGACCTGTGGCGCGGCGTCTTCCTCGCCTCGGGCAACGACGCCGTGCACACCCTCGCCCGGATGAACGGCGGTCTGGCCCGCACCCTCGACCAGATGCGGGCGACGGCACGGCGCGTCGGCGCCCGCGACACGCAGGTCCGCTCCCCCGACGGTTTCGACACGCCCGGCCAGTACTCGTCCGCGCACGATCTCGCGCTGATCGCCCGTCAGGGGCTCATGAACCCTGACTTCCGGCGGTACATGGGCACGAAGTCGGCACGGTTCCCGGCGGCGGGCGGCAGGCGCGCCTTCGGCATCCAGAACACGAACCGGCTGCTGGTCGGCTCGCACGGCGTCGCCCCGTACCGGGGGCTGATCGGAGTGAAGAACGGTTACACCTCGAAGGCGGGCAACACCCTGGTCTCCGCCGCGACGCGCGGCGGCCGGACGATCCTCGTGACCGTGATGAACCCGCAGGAGGCGACCACCGCCAACCCGGTGTACGAGGAGAGCCGCGCACTGCTCGACTGGGGGTTCCGGGCGGCGCCCGTCCAGGCCCGCGCGGAGCGCACGCCGCCCCGCGCACCGGCCGCCGCGGTGCGCGCGGCCGGTCCGCCGCGTCCCGACACCCGGCACGCGGCGGCGGTGACCGCGTCGGCGCCCGCCGCTCCGGAGGACTCCGCGCCGGGCCTCACCCGTCATCTGGGGGCGGCGGCCGGTCTGCTGGCGCTGGCCGCCGTGCCGTTGCTCGTACGGCGACGGCTGCGCAGGCGGCGCGCGGGGCTCTGAGCGTACGGGCCGCCGTCACCCCCCGTACGGCACGGCCCGCCGGCACCCTCGTAGACCCGTCCCCGTCGTAGACCCGTCCCCGCACCTGAAGGACCCGCCATGTGCTCGCACCGTCGTCCGTCGCGCGTCGTCCGCTGAGACCGGAGGCCCGGAACGTGTCCTCAGCCCCGGCGCGCGGTCTGCGCCCCTCCTGGACCCTCGTCGCCGTGCTGCTGCTCGCGGGGGTGCTGCTCGTGCGGCACGGGGTGGCCGGTGCGGAGGGGCCGCCGCGGCCCGATCCGGGTGCGGCGCGGCTCGGCACCACCACCCCGCCGGCCGATCCGCTGCCCGCGTCGAACCCGACGCGGGTCCGCATCCCGGAGATCCACGTGGACGCGCCGCTGACGCCGGTCTCCCGGGCCGCGGACGGCTGGCTGGCCGCGCCGCCGCCCCGGGAACGGAACCTCGCCGGATACTTCACGGGCGCGGTCACGCCCGGGGAGCGGGGCACGGCCGTCATCGACGGCCATGTCGACAACGCCGACGGGCCCGCCGTCTTCTACGGCCTCGGCGCCCTGCGGAAGGGGCAGCACGTCGAGGTGGACCGGCGCGACGGCAGCACGGCCGTCTTCGAGATCCACGGCATCGACGTCGTCGACAAGAGCCGCTTCCCCGACCGGCGGGTGTACGGCGCGACCGGCCTGCCGGAGCTGCGCGTCATCACCTGCGGCGGCACGTACAGCGCGCGCACCGGCTATCAGGGCAACGTCGTGCTCTACGGGCTTCTCACCGAGGTACGGCACCGGCCGTGACCGCCGCCGGGCGGGCGCGGGTCAGACGCGGCCGCCGGTGAGGCGGGTCAGCGGGCCCTGCGTGCCGCGTTCGGCGCGGCGGCCCGCGGCGTAGGACGCGGCGGTCAGCGCGGTGACGCCGACGGTGGCGCCGGCCGCGATCGCCTTGCGGTTCTTCAGCACGGTCCAGGCGGTCGTCGCCGCGGACGCCACCTGCCCCGCCACCGCCGCGCCCGCACCTATCGTGTCGGCGGCCTTGCTCGCGGCGGTGCCGACGACCCGGCCGGCCTTGGAACCGGCGGCCTGGGCCTGCTGACCGGCCTTCTCGGTCGCCTTCCCCGCCGCGCCCGTGGCCGCCTCGGTCGCCTTGGTGGCGGCGCCGGTGGCCTTCTTGGTGGCCTGCGCCGTCTTCCTCGTGGTCTTCTGCTCTGCCTTCTCGCCGGCCTTACGGGTCTGGCTCGCGGCCTTCTCGGTCGCGTCCGCCGCGTTCTGACCCGCGCGGCCCTGCGTATGCGTCTCGTTGTTGTCTCGTGAAGTGGCCATAGCACCCGGATAGCCGGAACGCGCGACCGCAAACAGGCCAGACTCGCCGAGTTCCCTCCAGGGGGCGTAACTCCCTTACGTCAGCGTCTGGTTGGCGTCAGGCGGCGAGTGCGGTGGGTGCGCCGAGGTGGGCGGCGGCGACGCGCCAGGCGTCGGTCACGGCGAGGTGCGCCTGCCGGGTGACGGTCCGTCGGTCGCCGGCCGGGGAGAGCGGGGCGCCGACGTGGACGTGGAGCGCGGGGCGGCGCAGCGGGGCGGTGGCGATCCCGGCGAGCTGCCGTGCCGGGCCGCCGGAGCCGATGCGGCGGGCGCCGGCCTGCCCCACGGGGACGACGGGGGCGCCGGTGCGTTCCACGAGGCGGGCGACGCCGCCGCGGAACGGGCCGGGTGCCGCCTCCCCCGAACCCGTCCGCCGGGGTATGCCGCCTTCCGCGTACATGAGGAGCAGCCGGCCCTCGGTGAGCGCAGCGGCGGCGAGGTCGAGGGCGTGGGCGGCGCGCCGGTCGCCCCGCTGCACGGGCACGAACCCGTCCCGGCGCAGCGCCCGTCCGAGGCCCGGGACGCGCCAGAGTCCGGCGGCGGCCATGACGACGGGGCGGGCGCCGATCCGGTGCAGAGCGGCGAGGACGACGGCCGGGTCGGCGAGTGCGGTGTGGTTGGCGACGAGCAGGCTGCCGGGCGCGAGGACGGCCTCCTCGTCGCTGGTGACGGTGAGCCGTCCGAAGGCGGGGACGAGGCGGGCGGCGAGGCTGCTGAGCACGGGCTTCTCCGGGAAGGGGCGGGGTCCGTACGGACGGCGGGAACCGGGACCCTCATCCTCTCCGCCGCCTCCCCCGCCCCGCCTGAGTCGCCGTACTCATCCCTCGCTGGGCCCCGGGAGCGGGGGCCGGGGTGCCAGGAACGTGCGGGCGCCGCGCAGTCGGGTCCGCAGCCCGGCCAGGGTCGCCCGGCTGTCGAGCCGCACGTCGAGCGCGCCGGGGCGCCCGGTGTCCGCCTTGCGTGCGCGCGGCAGCCGGGCGGGGTCGAGTCCGTCGCGCCGGGCGACGAGCACGCCCAGCTCGTACCGGCTCACGGCGTCGGGCCCGGCGAGGTGGAGCACGCCGTACGCGTCGCCGAACGCCGACTCCAGGAGAGCGGCGGCCAGTCCAGGGCGTGCCAGTCGGCGTGCGGGTCGCTGCCGGGGCGGGTGGCGTAGGTGGCGGCGGTGGGGTGACCGGCGGCGGACGCCTGGCGGACCAGTTCGGCACCGAGGAAGCCGGTGCCGCCGATGATGAGGACGGTCATGGGCCGTCACGGTAGCGGTCAGGTCGCGGCGAGGGTGTCCTCGTGCTGTTCGACGGGGACGGTCGCGTGGACGCTCTTGCCGCCGGTGTCGTGGGGCACGACGGAGACCGTGCGGCACAGGCGGTGCACCACGGGCCAGCCGTAGCCGCCCTCGGCGGTGTCCTCGCCGCGCGGGCGTTCGGCGGGCGCGCGGTCGCCCCGGTCGTCGCCGACCGTGATGTCGAGGTGGCGGCCGTCCTGGCTCAGCGCGAGTCCGAGGTAGGTGCAACCGCCCGCGTGGCGTTCGGCGTTGGTGACCAGTTCGGAGACCACGAGCAGGGCGTCGTACACCCCCTGGTCACCGAGGTCGTGTCCGGCGTTCTCCAGCAGGTGGGCGGTGCGGGTGCGTGCGGTGGCGGCGGTGACGGTGCTGCCGTTGCCCGTCGTCCAGGAGATGCCCATGGGGTCGCTCCTCTCGTCGGGTCGGGCGCTCGGGCCGGTTTCTCCGGCCCGGCTTCCATGGTGGCGCGCGCGGCGGCCCCGTTCCCAGGGTCGGTGCGCCCCCTTGTCCATGGCCGACGGGCTCCACATGTGCGGGCCGATCGGCCTGTCCTTCGGGTGCCCAAGGTCGGGCGGTCCTCACACGGGAGTGTGGCCGCGCAAGTAGTCGCGTACGGTTTCGGACAGTTCGGCGCCGCCTGCCTCGTCGGGCGCGGCCCAGCGGAGCTGATCAGGCGTCAGGGAGGCTCCCTCGGAAGGGGATTCACTCAGAAGCTGGCATATGACGGCCTGGGTGCCGTCACCGGCCGGGTCGAGCGCCTGGGTGCCGTCGGCGAGGTAGCCGCTCAGCTCGTAGACGACGCGGGCGGCGGCCGCCTGGGCGCTCTCGCCCGGCTCGGCGGTGCCCGAGGGCAGGGCCCAGCCGTGCGCGTCGTGCGTGGCGAGCAGGACCCGCCCGTCGTAGACCACGACCGCCTGGACCGTGGCGCCCGCTCCCTGTGGTGTCGTCATGCCCGCCTCCCCTTGCGCGCGGCGGTCGGCCGCGGCGTCCCGTGCGTCTCCCCGGGCCGTCGCGGCCGGGGGTGCGCGCCCTCGGCCGCTGCGACGAACGGTCCCGTGGGGGCGCGCCGGGTCCCTACCCCGTCAGACGCGGGGCATCCGTGCCGGGCGCGGGGCGTTCGAAGCAGAATGCCCCTGGGTCAGCGCCCCGCGAAGCAGCAGTCGCCGCAGAGGCCGCCGCCGGGGGCGCGGTAGTACAGGCAGCAGCTCCGGCGCCGGAAGGCGAGGCCGGGGCCGTACGTGTGCCCGGTTCCGGCGAGCCGTCCGGTGGTCAGGAGCCGGTCGGCGAGGCCGGTCAGCTCGGGGCGCAGGCCGGGGTGGGCGCGCAGCAGGACGCCCAGGGTGCCGAAGAGCGCGGAGGCGAGGTTGCCGTCGAGCAGACGCGGGGCGACCTTCACGTCGAGGGCGCTCTCCACCGCGTCGAGGGGGCCGGTGACCTGCGCGTACAGGGCGGCGGCGAGGTCGGGCACGGCGTCGGCGCGCAGTCCCTCGGCGCGCGGCAGGCTCAGGGAGGTGCTGTCGGGCCCGGCCCAGCGGACAGCGCGGAGGTCGGGCAGGACGCCGTGCAGGAGGGCGCAGGCGAGGAGCGGCGACCACAGGCGGGCGGCGAGTCCGAGGTGGGCGATCGACACGCCGATACGGGCCTGCGGCGTGGAGTACCGGAGGTTGACGGCGTGCGCCCGCGCGGGGAAACCGGCGGCCAGTGGCTCGGCGGGGGTGGGCTGGTCGCCGGGGTCTGCGGGGGCGGGCGTCGGATCGCCGGGGACGGGCGCCGGATCGCCGACGGTGGGCGGTGTCGCGGGGCGCCGTGCTTCGACGGGCAGGGCGAAGAACCCGCCGAGCGCGGCGACTTCGCGGAGGGCCCTTTCGACTTCCTCGGCGGGCGCGGCTTCCTCGGCGGGCGCGGCTTTCTCGGCGGGCGCGGCGCCGGTGTTCATGACGCCGTCGCCTGGCGGACGCGGCGGGGCGGCTGGAACACGTACAGGTCGAGGGTGCCGGGCATCGGCGCGATGCCGGGGCCTCCGGCGCGTACCCAGGCGGTGATGTCCTCGGTGGCGTCGGCGTCGTTGACGAGGCCGAGCCAGACGGGGCGGCCGCCCGCGGCGCGACCGGCGGCGGAGGGCTGGACGACGATGACGTTCGCCTGGTCGCACACGTCGAGGCACTCGGAGATCCGCACCGGGACGCTCTCGCGCAGGCGGGCCGTCTGCGCCCGGTGGTCGCCGGGGACCTTGACGCTGCCGCAGCAGCAGTCCCGGCAGACGACGACCCCGCTGGGCCGGTCGGCGCGCGCCTCGTCCGTGCCCGTGCCCGCGCGGACGGTCCGCTTCTTCTTCGCCATACGGCGCCTTCCCCTCACCGGGGAGATCCGCCCCGGAATCCGTCGAGGGGGCGGCGGCGTGAGTCTCCTGGCTCTCGGGTCACCGCGGGTCCCGGCCTTCCCGCCCCCTAAGGGACAGTGGCCTGTCGGAACCGGCTCGCCGATCACAGTGGCGGGACCGCGCCGGATTCACACCGGCTTCCTCTTCCCGCCGTCGCCCAATAACGCGCGCCATCCTCTCATGGCGCCTGCCCGCCGCCCCGGGCCGGTCGACCGGTGCGCCCCGGCTCCGGCGGCGGGTGTCAGCTCCTCCTCCCGGCCCGCTGGCTCAGCATGATGACGATGATGCCGACCAGCATCAGCGCGCTCCCGCCGACCGCCACGCCGCTGCGGACCTGCTCGGAGAGGCCGTCCGTGCTCTCGGGCAGGGGGAGGACCAGGAGGGCCATCTGCCAGCACAGCGCGGCGGCGATGACCAACTGGCCCCACCCGTAGAGGCGTGGCCGCAGGACGCGTCCGCGGTTGAACGGCATGACCCACCCCCGCCTGATCGCGGCCACGCCGCAGACGGCGATGAGCAGGGCCAGCACCGTGCCCGGGACCGCGACGAACAGCCTCATGGAACCCCCCTTGGACGTCCGGCGCCTGCCGGACCGGATGGATCATGCCACCCGTTCGGCGGTGACGGCGAGGCCCTGCGTCCAGCGCCACTGTTTCCGCTGTCCCCCTGTTCCCCCTGTTCCCGCGACGCGCGTGCGGGCAGCGGAGGCGTGGCACGTGACGGCGGCCCTGGCAAGGTCGATACTGCCGAGAGCACTCCAGCAGCCGTCCGCCCGAGGCACCGGCCCTGAACTGCACGGACTCAGGGCGGGCGCCCCTCTGCCAGCCTCACCCGGAGGTACGCGTGAAAATGCTGATCAATGTCGCCGAGACCGTCGTCGCCGATGCTCTGCGGGGGATGGCCGCCGCGCATCCCGAGTTGACCGTGGACGTCGAGAACCGCGTCATCCTGCGCCGGGACGCGCCGGTCGCGGGGAAGGTGGCCCTGGTGTCCGGCGGCGGTTCGGGGCACGAGCCGCTGCACGGCGGGTTCGTCGGGCCCGGGATGCTCGCCGCGGCCTGCCCGGGCGAGGTGTTCACCTCCCCGGTGCCCGACCAGATGGTGCGGGCCGCCGCGGCCGTGGACAGCGGGGCGGGCGTCCTGTTCATCGTGAAGAACTACACCGGTGACGTGCTCAACTTCGACATGGCCGCCGAACTCGCCGAGGACGAGGGCATCCAGGTGGCCAAGGTCCTCGTCGACGACGATGTCGCCGTCACCGACAGCCTGTACACCGCCGGGCGGCGCGGGACCGGTGCCACGCTGTTCGTGGAGAAGATCGCGGGCGCGGCGGCGGAGGAGGGCCTGCCGCTGGAGCGGGTGGAGGCCATCGCCCGTCAGGTGAACGCGAGTTCGCGCAGTTTCGGCGTGGCGCTCAGCGCGTGCAGTACGCCGGCGAAGGGCTCCCCCACCTTCGATCTGCCGCCCGGGGAACTGGAGTTGGGCGTCGGCATCCACGGTGAGCCGGGCCGGGAGCGGCGGGCGATGATGACCTCGGGCGAGATCGCGGACTTCGCCGTGAACGCCGTCCTGGAGGACCTGAACCCCACGGCGCCCGTCCTCGTCCTCGTCAACGGCATGGGCGCGACACCCCTGTTGGAGCTGTACGGGTTCAACGCCGAGGTCCAGCGCGTCCTTACGGAGCGGGGGGTGCCGGTCGCCCGCACGCTCGTCGGCAACTACGTCACGTCCCTCGACATGGCCGGCGCCTCGGTCACCCTGTGCCAGGCCGACGAGGAGATCCTGCGGCTGTGGGACGCGCCGGTCAGCACGGCGGGCCTGCGCTGGGGCATGTGAGCCACGCACTTACGTACCTACGTACTTACCTACCTACGAAGCAAGGAGTTCACGTGCTCGACGCCGACTTCTTCCGGCGCTGGATGGCGACGACCGCCGAGGCGGTGGACCGTGAGGCCGCTCACCTCACCGACCTCGACTCCCCCATCGGCGACGCCGACCACGGCAGCAATCTGCAACGCGGGTTCACGGCCGTGAAGAACGTCCTCGACAAGGAGGCCCCGGACACGCCGGGTGTCGTACTCACCCTGGCGGGGCGCCAGTTGATCTCGACGGTGGGCGGCGCGTCCGGCCCGCTGTACGGGACGCTGCTGCGGCGCACCGGCAAGGCGCTCGGAGACGCTACCGAGGTCGAACCGGCCGCGCTGGCAGGGGCGTTGCGCACGGGCGTGGACGCGGTGGCGGCGCTGGGCGGGGCGGCGCCGGGCGACAAGACGATGCTCGACGCGCTCGTCCCGGCAGTAGGAGCCCTGGAGGACGGGGACTTCGCGGCGGCGCGGGAGGCGGCGGCGCACGGCGCGGCGGCGACGACGCCGTTGCAGGCGCGCAAGGGGCGGGCCAGTTATCTCGGTGAGCGCAGCATCGGGCATCAGGACCCGGGGGCGACGTCGGCGGCGCTGCTGTTCGCCGCGCTGGCCGAGACCGCTGAGGGGCGGGACTGATGAGTGACCCGGGCAAGGCGGTCGGCATCGTGCTGGTGTCGCACAGCGAGGAGGTCGCGGAGTCGGTGGCGCGGCTCGCGGTCGGGCTCGCCGGGGGCGGCGGCTCGGCGGCCGTCGCGGCGGCGGGCGGCACGGAGGACGGGGGGCTCGGCACCAGCGCGGAGCGGATCGTCGCGGCGGCGGCGCGGGTCGACCAGGGAGCCGGGGTCGCCGTCCTCGTGGACCTCGGCAGCTCGGTCCTCACGGTGAAGGCGTTGCTCGCCGAGGGAGATGAACTCCCTGACGGTACGCGGTTGGTGGATGCGCCCTTTGTCGAGGGGGCGGTGGCGGCGGTGACCGCTGCGCGGGGCGGGGCGGGGTTGGAGGGGGTTGTCGCGGCGGCGTCGGACGCGTACGACTACCGCAAGCGGTGACCTCGGCGGCCCAGTGCCGGGTGCGTGAAGGTTGCGCCTCGGGTGCAGCCCCGGTGGGACTTCTCGCGCAGTTCCCCGCGCCCCTGAGGGAGCTGGCCTCAGCGCCCGCTCCCAGCCTCCGGCCCCGGGGTCCTGGGGGACTTGCCTCAGCGCCAACACCCAGCCCCTCCGGCGATTGAGGAGCGGGGCCTGGGGCAGAGCCCCAGAGTGCCGGGTGCGTCGTGGCCGCTCGCGCAGTTCCCCGCGCCCCTGACGGGGCTGACAGTCACCGGGGCTCCTGCGTGCCCAACCCGCGCTCTCGTTCAGGGGGTTGATGGGGGTGGCCCGGGCGTGGGATACAGGTCTGTACCAATCCGGTTCCGGCGGAAGGCAACCCGTGCGCCCCCTCCCCCACCGCACACTCCCCCACACGGCCTGCACCCTCACCCTGCTCGCCACCCTCACCGCCTGCGGCCTCCTGGACACCGGCACCCCGGGCGCGGCCGCCGGCGGCGACCGCCCGCTGTCCGAGCCGGTCGGCGTCACCGCGCAGGCGGGCAGCGCCACCACCGTCCACGTCATGTGGAACCGTCCCGTGAGCACCGCCCCCGTGACCGGCTACGAGGTCTATCGCGGCGCGACCCGCGTCCTGCGCCTCCCCGCCGAACGGCACATGGTGGACGTCACCGGCCTGCGCCCGAGGACGCGGTACGTGTTCAGCGTGCGGGCGCGCGGAACGGACGGCGCCACAGGCCCCGCGAGCCGCCGCGTCACGGTGACGACGCCCGCCGCCGTCGCCGAGGACCGCGAACCGCCGACCCGCCCGGAGGGCCTGCGCGGCACGGTCCAGGGCGCCCACGCGGTGTCGCTGTCGTGGCGCGCGGCGAAGGACACCAGGGGCGTGGTCTCGTACGACGTCTACCAGGGCACGACGAAGATCCACAGCGTGCCGGGCGGGCGGACGAAGGCGCTGCTGACGAGCCTGCGGCCGGACACGGCGTACACGTTCACGGTGCGGGCCAGGGACGCCGCCGACAACGTCTCGCGGCCGAGCACCCCCGTACGGCTGACCACCGCGCACGGCAAGGCGGAGGGCCCGGACACCGCGCCGGCCGAGTTCCGGGCATCGACGCGGCGGGCGGACGGCGCGTACTCCATCGCCCTCGCCTGGACCCCGCCGCGCACCGGCGGTGACGTACCGGCCTATCAGGTGTTCCTCGACGGGAAGCAGGCGACGACCGTGATGTGGGGCGACAGCGCGCCGAAGGGGCGGGCCACGTACAGCTTCTACGTCGGCGCGGAGAAGGGCGTACGGCACCGCGTGAAGATCCGGGCGCAGTTGCCGGACGGGACGTGGGGCGCGTTCTCGCCGGAGCGCACGGTGACGACCGGCTGAGCCGCACGCCCGGGGCGTGGGCCGGACGAGGGCCCCGGGGCGTGGGCCGGACGATGGAACGCGTCACCTGCCCGGCCGACTGCGCGTGCGCGCCCGCCCGACCGCACGTTGGGTGAGCCTCAGGCAGCACGGGCTTTGCCGATTCGGGCGGGGCACGGGACGTACCGCCTCCCGTGCGCCGGAAGGCAGGCAACATCATGCGTACCACCTCCATAGGCGCGCGAGCGGGGCTCACGGTCACCGCCGCGGCGGCCCTCCCCCTGGCGCTCGCCGCGCCGGACGCGTCCGCGGCCGCCAGGGACGACATCACCGTCACGGTCGCCGACTCCTCCGTCGTCGCCCGGACCGGGGCCTGCCCGCAGGGCCGGGGCGAGGCAGCTCTCCTGAGCGAAGGGCAGGCGGTCTTCGCGGCGGGCAGACACGCGACACTCGCCGCGGGCGTCGCCACCTGGTCCGGCGTGGCGACCGGCACGTACCAAATGGTGATCGTCTGCACCGACGGCAGCGTCCTCGGGCCGAAGCCGGTCACGGTCTCCGCGAGCCCGACGATCTCCGCGACGTCCCGGCCGGTGGGCGGGGTGCGCGGCGGGCTCGGCGGTTCGGCGCGGGACTACGGGCCGCTCACGATGGCGGGCGGCGGCGCGCTGGTCGCCGTCGCGCTGGCGGGCGGCGCGTTCTACCTGCGGCGCCGGGGCGCGGAGGGCCGGCGCCACTGACGCGCCGGGCTCCTCATGAGGGATGCCGCCGCCGGGCCGACCGGCGGCGGCATCCCTCGTACGGGACCGAACGCGCCGGGGCGGCCGCGGTGCTCAGCGCTCCAGGTCCGCGAGGGTGCGCTCCAGCCAGGTCACCCAGAACGTCTCCAGGTCGATACCGGCGCGCAGGATGGCGTGCTGGAGCCGGTCGGCCTCGCTGTCCTTCTCCGGCGGGAAGTCGCGCTCCTCGATGGCGTGGTACGTCTCCAACTGCCGCCGGTGCAGGTCGAGATGGCGGCGCAGTTCGCCGGGTACACCGCCGGCGCCGACGACCGCCGCCGCCCGCAGCCGCAGCAGCAGCGGGTCGCGCAGCGGCTTGGGGTCCTGCGGCGCGGCCGTCCAGCGGGCCAGTTCGGCGCGGCCCTCGGGCAGGACCTCATACTCCTTCTTCTGGCCGCGCGCCGGGGTCTGCGCGGGCAGCGCCCGGATGAGGCCGTCGCGTTCCAGGCGGCCCAGCTCGCGGTAGATCTGCTGGTGCGTAGAGGACCAGAAGTAGCCGATGGACCGGTCGAACCTGCGGGTCAGTTCGAGCCCCGACGACGGCTTCTCCAGGAGCGCCGTGAGGATCGCGTGCGGCAGTGACATGCGGTCAGCCTAGGACCTTTCCTTCGGGTCGGGCCGGGGTCCTCGGATCGGGATCTCGGCGAGCCGGACCCGGGAGGCGGGCGCTCACGTGGCCGGCGGGCCCGGCCGCGTGAGCGCCCTGTCCGGGGGGTCAGAGGCCGGCGGCGACCTCGGTGCCCTGCTTGATGGCCCGCTTGGCGTCCAGTTCGGCGGCCACGTCGGCGCCGCCGATCAGGTGCGGGGTGCGGCCGGCGGCGACCAGGTCGTCGTAGAGCGAGCGCTGCGGCTCCTGCCCGGCGCACAGGACGACGGTGTCGACGGGCAGGAGGGTGCTCTTGCCGTCGACGGTCAGGTGCAGGCCCGCGTCGTCGATGCGGTCGTAGGTGGCGCCCGCGGTCATGGTGACGCCCCGGTGGCGCAGTTCGGTGCGGTGGATCCAGCCGGTGGTCTTGCCGAGGCCGGCGCCGACCTTGGTGGTCTTGCGCTGGACGAGGTGGACCTCGCGCGGGGGCGCGGGGCGCTCGGGGCGGGCGAGGCCGCCGCGTTCGGTGTAGTCCATGTCGACGCCCCAGAGCCGGAAGTACGTGGCCGGGTCCTGGCTCGCCTTCTCGCCGCCGTCGGTCAGGTACTCGGCGACGTCGAAGCCGATGCCGCCGGCGCCGATGATCGCCACGCGGTCCCCGACGGGCGCGGCGTCGCGCAGTACGTCGAGGTAGCCGACGACGCTCGGGTGGTCGACGCCGTCGATGGCGGGGGTGCGCGGGGTGACGCCGGTGGCGACGACGACCTCGTCGAAGCCGTCGAGGTCGCCTGCGGTGACCCGGGTGTTCAACTCGACGGTGACGCGGAGCAGTTCGAGCTGCGTACGGAAGTAGCGCAGCGTCTCGTCGAACTCCTCCTTGCCGGGGACCTTGCGGGCGACGTTGAGCTGCCCGCCGATCTCGGCGGCGGCGTCGAACAGGGTGACGTCGTGGCCGCGTTCGGCGGCGCTGACCGCGCAGGCGAGCCCGGCGGGCCCGGCACCGACGACGGCGACGCGCTTCTTCGTGCGGGTCGGGGAGAGCACCAGCTCGGTCTCGTGGCAGGCGCGCGGGTTGACCAGGCAGGAGGTGATCTGGAGGCTGAAGATGTGGTCGAGGCACGCCTGGTTGCAGCCGATGCAGGTGTTGATGGTGTCGGAGCGCCCGGCGGCGGCCTTGTTGACGAACTCCGGGTCGGCGAGCATCGGCCGGGCCATGGAGACCATGTCGGCGACACCGTCGGCGAGCAACTCCTCGGCGAGTTCCGGGGTGTTGATGCGGTTGGTGGTGACGAGCGGGATGCCGACCTCGCCCATGAGCTTCTTGGTGACGAAGGTGTAGGCGCCGCGCGGCACGGAGGTGGCGATGGTCGGGATGCGGGCCTCGTGCCAGCCGATGCCGGTGTTGATGATCGTGGCGCCGGCCGCCTCGATCTCCTTGGCCAGGTGGACGACCTCGTCGAGGGTGGAGCCGCCGGGTACGAGGTCGAGCATGGACAGCCGGTAGATGAGGATGAAGTCGGGGCCGACGCGCTCGCGCACGCGCCGCACGATCTCGACGGCGAAGCGGATGCGGTTCTCGTACGAGCCGCCCCAGCGGTCGGTGCGGTGATTGGTGGCGGCGACGATGAACTCGTTGATGAGGTAGCCCTCGGAGCCCATGACCTCGACGCCGTCGTACCCGGCGGACTTGGCGAGTTCAGCGGCGCGCGCGTAGTCCTCGATGGTCCGCTCGACCTCGTCGTCGCTCAGGGCGCGCGGGGTGTGGGCGCTGATCGGCGCCTTGACGGCGCTCGGCGCGACGAGGCCCTGGTGGTGGGCGTAGCGCCCGAAGTGCAGGATCTGCATGGCGATCCGGCCGCCGGCGGCGTGCACGGCGTCGGTGACCTGGCGGTGCTCGGCGGCCTCCGCCTCGGTGGTCATCTTGGCGCCGCCGTCGAAGGAGCAGCCCTCGGCGTTGGGCGCGATGCCGCCGGTGACCATGAGGCCCACACCGCCCCGGGCGCGGGTGGCGTAGAACTCGGCCATGCGGGCGAAACCGTCGGGCGCCTCCTCAAGGCCGACGTGCATCGAGCCCATCAGGACGCGGTTGGGCAGGGTCGTGAAGCCCAGGTCGAGCGGGGCGAGCAGGTGCGGGTATCGGCTCATGGGGGCCCTCCGTGCGCGGCGAACGTCGTCCACTTTGTAGACGACGCCGCACCTCTATTGCAACAAGTTGCATAAGAGACCTACGCCACGCCCCTCCCCCACGCCCGGTGCGGCCAGACAGCCCGCGCCCCCGAAACGGGCCACCTCCGGGACGCCGCCCGCCCCACGGGCCTGAGACGAGCGGAAGCTCCACGGGACGACAGCCACCTCAAGGCCGCCCCCGGCATCACAGATGCTTCGCTGCGGCCTCTTCGCACTGGAGGACGCCAGATGACGCCGGCGGCATAGAGAATGCCGAGAAACCCGGTGGCAGCATGGATCTTGAGCACCATGCCGCCGCCGGGCCCCAGAAACCGCCGCAAAGGTTCAGCCAGCACCACTATCGTGACGCCGTACCCACAGGGCGACATAGCCAACGAGCGCGAGGCCAAACAAGATCGAGACCGCGATCCGCAGCATGAGCCACGCCTGTCCGTCCGGTTGCCACAGAGCATCTATCAAGTTGAGCACCAGCGCGACACAAAAGGTGCCCGATAATACCGCTTTTACCCGGGCCGGACTCCGCCGTCGCCTTTCCATCAGGGGTACCTCACTCCCTACGGACGGACTACCTTGTGATAGTCCGTCCGTAGGGCGGTGCAATACCAAGTCACGTCCGGTGGCCTGCGATTTCGGGTGCACGCGATGACGCTGTGGAAGGCGATGTGTCACGCAGACATCGGCGACAGGGTAAGCCCGGACCGACTCATCGCCTTCCGATGTGGGCCGCCCGGACCGCTGAAATTACCGCCACTAACCCCGCTATCGCTCCGACGGTGTAAATGACAGCCCCTTTACCCCCAGGCCCTATCAGACAGAACAGGCAAAGCGTCAGCATCACCAGCGCCGTGACAATGTGAGCTGTTCGAGACAAGGGGGCTCCTCACGCCTCAGTAGGATGCGTGGCGCCGGCTGCCCGGTGCCACGTAGTAGGTCAATCGCGAAGTGTGGTGACGTAGCTGACGAAACCTGCTGCAGCGGCTACGGGAGCGCAAGCAGCGGCTCCAGGTCCACTTCCCAAAGCGCAGAAACCAGCGCCAGAAGCCACAGCACCGGCTCCATACCGAATCTTCTTTCTCGTCTCCTTCGAACCGCACAGCGCTAGCCCGGCGAGAGCCGACACAACCTTGTTCGAGCAGGCGTCTGTCCCCTCTGGATCAACCAGATTGACGGGGTCGCCTGCCGCGTAGAGGTAGGGGTTCTGTTCCTGGCCGGAGGGGTCGGGCTGGGTGAAGCGGCCGATGTTGGGGTCGTAGTAGCGGGCCTGGTAGTGGATCAGGCCCGTGGTGTCCTGGTAGCCGCCGGCGAAGCCGTAGGGCTGGGCGATGGTCTCGGTGCTGGTGCTGCGGGTGACACCACGCGGGCTGTAGGCGTACGTGTTGACCTTCGTCCCGGACTCGTCGGTGACGCCGATGACGGAGCCGATGGCGTCGGTGAGGTAGTAGTACGCCTTTCCGCTGCGGGTCATGGAGTTCAACGTGCCCCCGGGTTCGCGGATAATTCCCGTGTCCACACCGGCTGTTGAGGTGGCGGACAGGCCGAGGGGTCCGTTGTGGAAGTACGTGTCGCCGAGGCGGATGCGTTCGCTCTGGTCGGTGGAGGCGTACTGGCCGGTGTAGGTCGTGCCGCCCACGGTCAGTGAGGTGAGCTGGCTGTGATCTGACCACTTCTCGCCGGTGCGGGTGCCCTCGGGGGTGGAGGCGCCGGCGGTCTCGTTTCCGACCTGGTCGTAGGACCAGTTGGTGCTGGAGTCGTTTTTCGCGGTGATCTGCTGGGCGTCGTTGATCGTGTAGGTGGTGCCGCGGGGGCAGCCTTCGGTGACGCCCTGGCTGGTGAGGTTGCCGGCGAGGTCGTAGCAGTACTGCCAGGCCTCGTTCAGCGTGGAGCCCTTGTTCTCCGCGGCGTAGGAGAAGCGGCCGGCGCCGTCGTAGGTGTAGGTCGTCTTCGTGCCCGCGGCGTTGTCGGTCCTGGTGCGGATCTTGTTGCCGTCGGTGCCGGCGTTGGTGCCATAGCCGTAGGTGTAGGCGAGGTCGACCAGGGTGCCCTTGGGGCTGTTGGTCTTGATGGCCTTGGGGCGCATCGAGTTGTCGAGGCCGACGGTCTGGGTGGTGCCGCCGGGGTACTTGGTGACGGTCCGCTTGTCGTTGCGGTTGTACTCGTACGTCGTTGTGCTGCCCTGGGGGTCCTTCAGGCTGGTGAGGGTGTTGACCTCACTCCAGGTGTAGTCGGTCTTCCCTCCCGGGTCCTGGTAGTAGTCGACGTTGCCCGCCGGGGTGTACGCGAGGAGGGTCTGGGAGCCGTCCTGCAGGGTGCGCACGGTCTCGCGCTGCAGCGGGTCGAATTGGTACTTGACGGTGCCGGTGGAGTCGTCGCGCTGGCGCAGGTTGCCGTCGCCGTCGTAGTAGTAGCGCACGGTGTCGTTCGTCGTGGAGACCGTTTTGATGCGGTCGAGGTTGTCGTAGGCGAAGACCTTCTTGATGCCTCGGCCGTCGGTCAGGGTCTCGGTGCGGCCCAGGCTGTCGTAGGTGTAGGTGGTTTTGTCCACGGGAGCCGGAGGAGTGACCGTCTTGAGATTGCCCTGCGCGTCGTAGGCGAAGGAGGTGGTGACGGTTTTCGTCGACGACATCGTCGTCTTCTCGCTGCAGCGCTGGCCTTCGAAGCCGCCGCAGGTGGGCGAGGCCGGGTTGTGGGTGTAGGAGACGTTGCCGCCGCCGGTGCCGGTCTGCGCGACCGACTTGGTGTTGCCGGCCGTGTCATAGGTGAACGAGGTCTTTTCGCCGTCGGCGTTGGTGGAGTCCTTGGGGACGTCGCCGCCGGCGATGGTCTGCCAGTTCGTCACCGACTGCCCGCCCGTGGGCGACTTGATCGTGGCCAGGTTGTTGCGGGTGGTGAATCCGTAGTCGGTGACGTTGCCCGCAGTGGTACCGGTGCCCATGGCGTCGGTGGACGTGTCGATGTTGTGGTTCGCGTCGAACTTTGTGGAGCGGGCGCGCCCCAGCGCGTCGGTGACTTCGGTGACCTGCCCGTCGTCATCGTGCTTGTACGAAGTGGCGTGCTGTTCGGGGTCGGTGGCCTTCGTGGTCCCGGCGGTGGTGGGGCTAGACGCGGTGTAGGTGTAGGTCCAGGTCGGGCCGGTGTGGCCGGAGCCGTTGAAGTCCGTGACGCGCAGCATCGAGGTGACACGGTTGGCGGCGTCGTAAGTGAAGACCGTGACGCGGCCTTCCGCTGTGGTGATCTTGGTGAGGCGGCGGGAGGAGTCGTAGCCGAACGTCGTGGTTTTGCCTTCGGCGTCGGTGGTACGGGCCAGATTGCCTGACGGGTCGAGGTCGAAGACGGCGGTGCGGCCGGAGTTGTCCTTGGCCTGCCACTGCGAGGCATCCGTCTTGAGCAGGTCGATCCAGCGGCCGGAGCGGGTCTCGGTGAGCTTGAAGCCCCTTTGCTCGCCGCCCTCATCGTGCTGGGTGACGGTGATGGTGCCCTTGTTGCGGTCGGTGACCTTGGTCAGACAGCCGTTGGTGTCATAGGTGTCCTTCGACCCGGACTTCCAGTCGGTGACCGTGTAGGTGCCGTCCGCGTTTTTCGTCAGCTCCTTCGAGTATCCCGCGGGCGTCTTGAACGTGCCGTCGCTGTTCTTGGCGAACCGGACGCTGTCGCCGGAGGCGTCATAGAGGACGACCTCGCCATCGAGGACCTGCAGATAGCGCTCGTACTGCTGCCACCAGCGCTGGGAGACTTTCCCCCAAGGCGCATCGAGGGAGTTGTAGGTGCGCGCCAGGGTGAGGTTCTGCCCGACGCCCGCGATCTGGAAGTCCGTCGCCGTCAGCATCAGGTTGCCGGTCGAATAGTCGATGTGACCCGATAGTGCGTCGGTGATCGCGAAATCGCTGAACCGGTGCCAGGGCACCCTGCCCTGCCCCTCGGGCACGTACGTCGTCGTCGCGGCCGCCGCCGAACGCGCCGCCTGCGCGTCGCCGCCCTGCGCTCGCTTCTTCTGCGCGGCACGCCACTGGGCAACCTCGTTGGACGGGGTGCGCTCAGTCTCCGAGGCAGCCGGCTCGTTGGTGCCGACCTTCACCTGCGGCATGGAGAAGGCCGAGGCATCTTTGCCCCAGGCTGACGCAGGGTCGTCCGCGGCTGCCGCGCCGGCCGCCGGCAGCAGGGCCACGGTCATCGCACACGACGCGAGAACCGAGAGTGCGACGAGTCTGGATCGGTTGCGGGCACGCGAAAGGCGCGCACCTGTGGTGCGTTGTATCAAGGCTTCCCCCACACACGAGCCTCGGCGACCCCAGCGGTCACGAGGAGCACACAACCTGGCACAGAAGCCACACAAGTTCCGGCGCCGTTCCCGTGAACGCATATGCCACACGGCCCGGAATCAGCCCCTCCCCTCGCACCCGAAAAGCTGCCGAGCTTGCAGGAAGGGTGCAATTCGTGCCAGCGAACCGCCTTTTGTTGCCGCCGGGCCGTCAGGCGGACAGCAAAAGGCTGACGGAAAACGACCGCCTGAGCCGGACCTGACGCCCCTCGACTCAGATGGCAGGCGCTTTTGCGCCACCTCGTGATGCGCCGCACTGCTGCTTTCGCCTAGGTCTATACCTTTCGGCGGGCGTTTCCTCCCGCATTGGGGCGGTCGGGCGAAAGGCCGCAATCGGCAGGTGTCGCCGTCCTGCCCACGGGCACAGGGATCAGACCCCACGCGCAGCACCCGCACGCTCCCCCCACTCCTGCCCAGCCCCACCCCTCTGCCGCCGCCGCGGCGGCACCCCAGCCAGGAGTCCCCGTGAACACCCGTGCCGCCACCACCCTCGCCCGCCACGCCGGACGCCTGCTGTGCTGCCACCTCGCTCTCGCCATGCTCTGTGCCGCCGCAGCCACGCTCAGCGGTGACCACAACCACACCCGCCGCACCGGCCTCTACCTCACCTGGGCCGCCCTCCCCCTCACCGCCCTGCTCTGGGCAGCGGCCCGCGCGCTCGAGAAACACCATCAAGCCCGCGACCGCGCAGCCGACACGACCCGAGCCGACGGCTGACGACCCGCCGCCCGGCGCTGAAGCCGGATTCCGGTTCCTGCCTGGCGCGGGCGGTCGGGTCCGGTCCGGTCCGGTCACGCGCCCCTTACGAGGACCCGGATCGGCCCGCCTACGTCACGTCGCCCGCGTCGGCGACCTCGGCGACCATCCCGTACGCGAGTTCCTGCCCGTCGACGGTGACGGCCTCGACCGTGCGGGTGCGCGGGTCGATGTCGGCCTGTACGCCCTCGCCCTCGAAGCGCGGGTAGCCAGAGGCCCCCTCGGCGCCGGTCGCCGTGACCCGCGCGGTGCGCAGGGGGCTGCCGTGATCGGTGTGGCCTTCGGCGTCGGTCAGGCGCGGCTTGATGACGACGGTGAACTGCTGGGGCACATCGGACATCTGGCTCATGCTCCGGAGGCTAGTGCGCCCACCCCTCCGGCGCCCGCCGTGACGGCCGGGGGGGGCGGGCGCCGGCACCCGGTCCAGCCACCCCCTCCCCTCCCCCGAGCGCGCCCGCCGCCCACCCGGTTGTACAGTGCAACCAGCGCCGACCCGAGGAGAGGGGGAGTCCCATGACCGCCGAACCGTCCGTCCCCGGCGACGACCGGGCGTCCGCCGTCGAGACCATCCAGCGGGAGCTGACCTCCTTCGCCCGGCGGGCCCGCGCGACGGCCGCCCGGATGCACCCCGAGCTGTCCCTCGTCTCGTTCACGCTGCTCAGCCACCTGGAGGACCAGGGCGGCTGCCGCGCGACCGATCTGGCGGCGCACTACGCCCTCGACAAGTCCACGGTCAGCCGGCAGGTCGCCGCACTGGAGCGCGCGGGTCTCGTGATGCGCCGGGTCGACCCGGACGACCACCGCGTCCAGGTCCTGCACCCCACACCGGCGGGCACGGAGATCCTCGCGCAGGTCACGGTGAGCCGCCGCCGCATGTTCGGCGAGCGGCTCGCGGACTGGTCGGCCGAGGACCTCGACCGGTTCGCCGGCTACCTCGTCCGCTACAACGAGGCAGCCGCCCGCACCGAGGACCCCGGCGCCTGACAAGGGCCGCGGCCCTACGCGCGCGGCGTGCGGACCTCCCCGAAGCGGGTCGTGCGGCGCAGCGCGAACCCCAGTGACTCGTACAGCCGGATGGCACCGGCGTTGCCCGCGCCCGTGTGCAGGAACGGGGTCTCGCCGCGCTCCCGTACGCCGGCGGCGACGGCCCGTACGAGACGGGCGGCCAGCCCCTGGCCCCGGTACGCCGGGTCGGTGCACACGGCGCTGATCTCGGTCCAGCCCGGCGGGTGCAGCCGCTCCCCCGCCATCGCCACGAGGGCGCCCTCTCGCCGAATGCCGAGGTAGGTGCCCAGCTCGATCGTGCGCGGCAGGAACGGGCCGGGCCGGGTGCGGGCGACCAGATCCAGCATCTCGGGCACGTCGGCGGCGGTCAGCACGACGGCCTCGGGGTCGTGCGCCGCGTCCACACCGGCGTCGACGAGCTGCACCCCGGGGATGTCGGCGACGACCTCCCAGCCCTCGGGCGGCTCGCGGGTCGTGCCGAGCAGCGGCACCGTCTCGCCCGGCCGTACGAACCCGGCGAGGTCCGCCCAGTCGCGCGGCTCCGGGTCGTCGGGCAGCGCCAGCCACGGCGTGACGTCCACGGGGTAGCGCAGCACCCGGCCGCGCCGCTCGGCGAACCGCGCGTGCGGGCCGGTCAGCGCGGCGAGCGCCGGGTGGTCGAGGACGTGCGCCGCCGGACGCGCGGGCCCCGCCGCCGTCTCGTACGTGGATGCCTCGTACGCGGATGCCGGGCGCGTCGGGGACGGCGAGGAGGTCGGGTACGTCTGGGTCATGCGGGCCCCTTCGGATCGTCGCGGCCGCCCGGACGTGACAGGGGCGGCCAGCTGATCGAACCGCGTCGGACCGGCTCCGCATTCCCCGGGCCCGTACTGTTCACGAGGTCGCAACGGCTGTCACGTACCCGCAACGCGCGCGCAGTGTCCGGCGTTGCCCGGGCGGCGCGGGCCTTGGCATGCTGGCGCGATGCCCGCGCCCCTGAGTGATCACGTCGAGTCCCTGCTCGCCTCCGGCCTGCCGCTGCCGATCGTCACGGCCGGCGACCCGGTACTGCGCCGTCCCGCCGAGCCCTACGACGGGCAGCTCGACGATGATCTGCTCGCCCGGTTCGTGGCGGCGCTGCGCATGACGATGCACGCGGCGCCGGGTGTGGGCCTGGCCGCACCCCAGGTCGGCGTGGGGCTGCGGCTCGCGGTGATCGAGGACGCGGCGCAGATCCCGGAGGAGGTGGCGGCGGCGCGGTCCCGCGTCCCTCAGCCGTTCCGCGTCCTCGTCAATCCCTCGTACGAGGGGATCGGCGGGCGCACGGCCGCGTTCTACGAGGGCTGCCTGAGCGTCCCCGGGTACCAGGCCGTCGTGGCCCGCTACGCGCGCGTGCGGCTGCGCGGCCTCGACGAGCGAGGGCGTGCGGTGGACGAGGAGGTCGGCGGCTGGCCGGCGCGGATCGCGCAGCACGAGACGGACCATCTGGACGGCACGCTGTACCTGGACCGCGCCGAGACCCGTTCGCTGGCGTCGGTGCGCACGCCCGAGGAGCGGGACCGCTGGGCGCAGCCGACGCCCGAACGCGCCGCGCGGGAGCTGGGGTTCGCGCTCCCGGCGGCGCGGGGTTGAGCGGGCCGGCGGACGTCAGTCGAGGTTCGGCATCTCGCCGCTCGTCGTGGAGACGTCGATGACGGTGAACGCGGCGCCCTGCGGGTCGGCGACCGCGGCGAACCGGCCGAAGGGACTGTCCATCGGCCCGAAGTGCAGCTTGCCGCCGAGCCGCTGGACAGTGGCGACGGCGTCGTCGCAGTCCTCGACGCAGAAGTAGACGTTCACGTACGAGGGGACGTGCGGGGGAAAGTCGTCGGTCATCTGCATGCGGCCGAGGACCGGCTGCCCGCCGAGCCGCCACACGTCGAAGTCGACGTGCTCGTCGGGCATCTTCTTGACCTCGTAGGGGAACAGCGCGGTGAAGAACGGGTCGGTCTTCTTCGCGTCCCGCGTGTAGACCTCGGCCCAGCCGTACGCGCCGGGCTCGCCGACCGTCTCGAACCCCTCGTGCGAGGCGGGCTGCCAGAGGCTGAAGTGGACGCCGCTCGGGTCCTGCACGGTCGCCATCGTGCCGAAGTCGGCGACCCGCATCGGCTCCGTCTCGACGGTGCCCCCGGCGTCCTTGACGCGGGCGGCGGCGGCCGTGATGTCGGGGGTGGCGAGGTAGAGGTTCCAGGTGGCGGCCATGCCCTCCATGCCGGGCATCTGCGGGGAGAGCGCGGCGACGTGCCGGCCGCCGGCGGACCTGGCCTGCGTGTAGTTGCCGAACTCGGCGGCGGCCGGGTCGTAGGACCAGCCGAGGAGTTCGGTGTAGAAGGCTTTGGCGGCCTCCAGGTCCGGGAACATGGCGTCGGCCCAGACGGGCGCGCCTTCGGGTTGTGCCGGCATGACGCGACACCCTTCCGTGGGGGTGGCCGGGTCCGCACGCGGGTGCCCGGCGGGGGTACGGGTCGTACGGCACCACGCTAGGCCGGGGTCGCCCGGCGCGCGATCCGTGCGCCTCCCGCCGGGCGGGCCCGGGCCGCGTCAGGACGTGCTGACGGCCGTCTCGCGGCGCTGCGGCGCCGAGCGGCCCCTGACCCACTGCCGCAGTCGTTCCGCAGGCCGCGGCAGCACGACGAACGCCTCCGCCTGCAGGCACGCCCAGCCGATCCGGGGCAGGTCGCGGGCGGTCGGGTAGACGACGAAGCGGGGCTGCCACTCGGGCCGGAACTTGGCGTTGAAGCGGTACAGCGACTCGATCTGGAACCAGCGCGAGGCGAACACCAGCAACGCCCGCCACACCCGCAGCACCGGCCCCGCGCCCAGCCGCTCCCCGCGCGCGAGGGCGGCGCGGAACACGGCGAAGTTCAGGGAGACGCGGGCGACGCCGAGGCCGGGCGCTGCGCGCAGGGCGGCGACGATGAGGAGTTCGTTCAGGCCGGGTTCGGCGGCGCGGTCGCGGCGCATCAGGTCGAGGGAGAGGCCGTCCTCGCCCCAGGGCACGAAGTGCAGCAGCGCGCGGACGTGCTCGCTGCCGTCGTCCTCCTTCTGGTGGGCGGTGACCACGACGCAGTCGCCGTCGCCGGGGTCGCCGAACCGGCCGAGCGCCATGGAGAACCCGCGCTCGGTGGCGCTGCCGCGCCAGGCCGCCGCCGCCTCCCTGAGCTGCCGCTTCTCGTCGTCGGCGAGGTCGCGTACCCGCCGCACCCGACAGGTGTAGCCGCCGCGTTCGATGCGGTGGACCATCTGCCGTACGTTGCGCATGGCGCGGCCGGAGAGGCTGAAGCCGGCGGTGTCGACGATGGCCTCGTCGCCGAGTTCGATGGCTTTGAGGCCGCCCTCGCGGGTCCACACCTGGCCGCCGAGTTCGCTGCATCCCATGACGGCGGGCGTCCAGGCGTGGCGGGCGCACAGGTCGAGGAACTCCTTGATGGCGCCGGGCCACGCCTCGGGGTCGCCGATGGGGTCGCCGCCGGCGAGGGCGACGCCGCTGACGACGCGGTAGCCGATGGCGGCCTTGCCGGTGGGCGAGAACAGGACGGCCTTGTCCTCGCGCAGCGCGAAGTAGCCGAGCGAGTCGCGCCGCCCCTCGCGGTCGATGAGGGCGCGCAGCCGGTCACGGCCGCCGTCGGGCGCGAGGCGCACCGGGCGCAGCGCGAAGTAGACCGTGGTCGCCGCGGTGACCAGGCCGAGCGCGAGCAGCAGCAGATGCACGGCGTCGCCGGTGCGGTCGCTCTCGTAGGTGAGCGGGCCCTGCATGCCGACGAGCCCGTACGCGACCTGCCACGCGCGGTCGGTGAAGGAGATGCCGTGCCCTGCCTCCTGGTCGGCGTGGACGCCGACGATGAGCAGGCCGATGCCGAAGCTGACCGCGCCGAGCCCGAGGAAGTTGCCGAGGGCGCGGGTGCGTCCGCGCGGGTCGCCCTCGGCACGGAACTCGCCGCGCAGCAGGACGAGCGCGACGCACAGCAGCGCGGAGACGGCGGCGGCGATGAACGCGTGGTGGCGCAGCCCCTGCACGAGGGCGCTGACGCCGAGCAGCGCGACGGCCGCCTCCCAGGCCCGGCGCTTGCGGCGGCGCAGGCCGCGCGCGAGGAGCACGAGCAGCAGGCCGGCGGCGAGCGCGGCGGCGCGCGCCACGTCGTCGGCGAGCCCGGGCACGTACGGCGCGAGCCGTGCGATGCGGCCGGTGCGGACCTGCGGGTGGACGGCCGACGCGATGTCGACGAGTCCGATGAACAGACACGTGTGACCGGCGACTGCGGCGGGAGGAAACTTCACGCCGTGAGCGTAGGCGTATCGTCACGCATCGGAGTAAGAGCTGGTGAGGAAGACGGTAAGAACGGGCGACGCGGCCAACCCGTCACGTCTTCCTGGCCTCTTCGTCCCAGGAAGCTGCCCTGAGGGCGGAAAGCACAGGGCGCACACGGGCCGGAGAGGGAGCTGAGAGATGGGGCTGACGAGTCGGTCGCTGGAGTGCGCGACGGCGCTGGTGGCACTGGTGTGTGTGGGGTTGACGGTGTGGTGGTGGCCGCGTCTGGCCAGGAAAGGGCCGGTCGCGGTGATCGGCAGGCTGGGCGCCATCGCCATGACGCAGGTGACGATCCTGACGGCGTGCGCGGTCGCGGTGAACTCCGACTTCGAGTTCTACGGATCGTGGGACGAGCTGCTCGGCCATGTGTCGACGGCGCCCGCGCAGATCGCGGACACGGGGGCGACGGGGGCGTACGCGGCGCACGGCGCGCTGGTGCAACCCGCCGGACCACAGGGACTCGAACGAGTGAAAGGTCTTCCCGTCGGTTCACCCGCACGGGTGGGCCGTGTGGAGTCGGTACGGATCATCGGCCGCCGCACCCGGGCCATCAATCCGGCGTTCGTGTATCTGCCGCCGCAGTACTTCCAGCGGCAGTACCACCGGCAGCGGTTCCCGGTGATCGTGGCGATCAGCGGCTACCCGGGCGGGATCATGAACCTCGCCCAGTTCCTGCAGGTGCCGCAGACCGCCGACAAGCTCCAGCGCTCGGGGCGGATGCAGCCGACGATCGTCGTGATGGTGCGGCCGACGATCGCGCCGCCGCGCGACACCGAGTGCGTGGACGTGCCGGGCGGCCCGAAGGCCGAGACGTTCTTCTCCAAGGACCTGCCCGACGCCCTGAAGTCGGCGTACCGGGTGGGCCACGACCCGAGCGCCTGGGGTGCGCTCGGCTACTCCTCGGGAGGCACCTGCGCGCTCCAGCTCGCCCTGCGCAACCCGCGCGTGTACACGTCGGCGGCGTCGCTCTCCGGTGACTACGCGATCGGCGACGACCTGACGACGGGCAGCCTGTTCGGCAGCGGGCCCGGGGCGCGGCTGCGGCAGGAGAGCCATGACCTGGTGTGGCGGCTGCGGCATCTGCCGGTGCCGCAGGTCTCGGTCCTGGTGGCGAGCAGCCGGCAGGGCGAGAAGGACTATCCGGCGACGATGCGGTTCCTGAAGGCGGTGCGGCCGCCGATGACGTCGGCGCGGATCATCCTGCCGCGCGGCAGCCACCACTTCACGACGTGGCTGCGGGAGATCTCCCCGGCGATGGAGTGGATGGGCCGCCAGCTCACGTTCCCGCAGGACACGACGCCGACGCCGCGCCGGATCGCGCAGGCGTCGAAGCCGGGCCGCCCGGTGGTCAGGAAGTGAGTCTCAGGACCTGACGCCCCGGGCTCACGTCGCGGGGTGACGCCCCTTCACCCGGCTTACGGGACAGGGCAGTCGGGCCCGACGGTCAGGTGCGGGGGCGGGTGGCGACGACGAGGCGGCAGCGCGGGCTGCCGTCCTCCCGCTCGCCCAGTTCGGGCAGCGCCCGGGTCTCCACGGCGAACCCGGCGCGCCCCAACTCCCGGCGCACGTCCCCGAATCGGAACGGCCGGTAGTACATGACGAACGGCGGCCGCCACACCGCGTTGCGCACCCGCATCACCGCGTCGAAGCCGAGCATCGCCCAGTACGCGGCCGAAGCGGGGCGCGCGGGAGCCCCCATCGGGAACGCGAACCGCCCGCCGGGCCGCAGCACTTGACGCACCTGGGCGAACAGCGCCGGGTACTGCGCCGGTACGAAGTGGCCGAACGCGCCGAAGCTGACGACGAGGTCGAACACCGGCCCGAACGGCAGCGCGAGGGCGTCCCCGCGCACGCACAGCGCCCCGGGTTCGGCCCGCCGCGCCACCTCCAGCATCCCGGCGCTGAAGTCCACGCCGACGGCACGCTCCGCGCCCGCCTCGCGCAGCACCCCGAGCCCGGCGCCGGTCCCGCAGCACAGGTCGAGCCCGCTGCCGTACGGGCCGAGGTCGCGCAGGGCGCGGGCGACGGGGTCGAGGACCGCGTCCGGGGTGCGGAAGGGGGTGCGGTCGAACTTCGGCGCGAGCAGGTCGTAGCCGCGCTCGACGGAGGACAGCGCCTGCACGGCCAGTTCGCGGAGGGTCGGCCCCTGGGGTGTGAACATGGCCGCTCAGCATAGGTGGGGCCAGGGCACGGGAGCAGGAAGCCGCCGCCGACATGCGGCCCCGGCGAGCGCTCTCGGCGCGATTCCCCCTCGGGGAACCCTTGACAGATTCGGGGTATCCGGGGGTACAGTGCGCTTGGCACGCGTGTACGCCCCCTTTGTGGCGCCGGTGCCGTGACCTTCTCTCTTTCTCTCGCTTCACTTGTTTTCTTTCTTCCGGCCGGCAGGTTCCGTCGGGTTCTCTCCCGCCCTGCCTTCGAGGCCGTTCTCCCCGGCCGCGGGTCCTTCTGACGTACCCGCCGCGCGAGGCGTGCCGCTGCGCCGCCCGCGCCCGTCGCCGGTCCCCTCCCCCCGACTTCCCGCGCACGTACGACGTCCGCGAAAGGACCCTGATCCGACATGACCACCACCACACTCGAACAGCTTTCCCGGCCGCGGGAGTTCGCGGCCCCCACGCACGCCTTCGGCGTCCTCGACATCGGCGCGAACGGGCAGGGGCACCTGCGCGCCGCCGATCTGCTGCCCACCTCGCGGGACGTCCTCGTGCCCGCCGCCCTCGTCCGCCGGCACGGCCTGCGCAAGGGTGACGCGGTGACCGGCGAACTCGGCAAGGCGCACACCCTGACCGGCGTCGAGACCGTCAACGGGCAGTCCGCCTCGCAGGCCCGCACCCGGCCCCGGTTCGCCGACCTGACGCCGCTGCATCCGACGCGCAGGCTGCGCCTGGAGAGCCCGGCGAGCGGCCCCGCCGGACGGATCGTCGACCTGTTCGCGCCCGTCGGCAAGGGCCAGCGCGGCCTGATCGTGGCGCCCCCGAAGACCGGCAAGACCGTGCTGCTCCAGCAACTCGCCGCCGCCGTCGCCACCAACCACCCCGAGGCGCACCTCATGGTCGTCCTCCTCGACGAACGGCCCGAAGAAGTCACCGACATGGTGCGTTCGGTGCGGGGCGAGGTGTACGCCTCCACGTTCGACCAGCCCGCGAAGACGCACATCGCGCTCGCCGACCTCGCTGTCGAGCGGGCCAAGCGCCTCGTCGAACAGGGCCGGGACGTGGTGATCCTGCTCGACTCGCTGACCCGGCTGTGCCGCGCCCACAACAACGCGGCGTCCTCCGGCGGCCGCACGCTGTCCGGCGGCGTCGACGCGGCGGCGCTGCACGGCCCGAAGCGGCTGTTCGGCGCGGCCCGCAACACCGAGGAGGCGGGCTCGCTCACCATCCTGGCGACCGCGCTCGTCGAGACCGGCTCCCGCGCCGACGACTACTACTTCGAGGAGCTGAAGGGCACCGGCAACATGGAGCTGCGCCTGGACCGCGCCCTCGCCGACCGGCGCGTCTTCCCCGCCGTGGACCTCGCCCCCTCCGGCACGCGGCGCGAGGAACTGCTCCTGGCGCCGGCCGAGGCGGGCGCCGCGCGCGGACTGCGCCGGGCCCTGCACGGGCGGGAAGGGCACGGCGCGTACGAGACCCTGCTCGAACGGCTGCGGCAGACCCCGGACAACGCGGCATTCCTCCGCCAGATCCGCTCCACGCTCCCCACCGGTTGACCCGCCCCTCCCCCGGCCCCGGCGCCGCACCCGCCCCCCGCGTGAGTAATACTCGTACCATGACAGCGATCATTACGGGGGTGGGGCGGGCGGCCGGGGCGCCGGTCGTGCGGCGGGCCACGGGCGCCGACGCCAGGCGGCTGACCCGGCTCGTGCGCGGCTCGCGGGCCTACGAGGGGCACTACGCGGCGATGGTCGCGGGATACCGGGTGGGCCGCGACTACATCGACGCGCACCGGGTCTTCGCGGCCGTACGGCCCGGCGACGACCACGTCCTCGGCTTCTACGCGCTGCTGCTGGACGCGGCGGAACTCGACCTGATGTTCGTCGGGGACGAGGCACAGGGCCTCGGCATCGGGCGACTGCTCATCGGCCATATGCGCGCCGAGGCGGCAGCGGCGGGCCTGGACGCGGTCCGCGTGATCTCCCATCCCCCGGCCGAGGGCTTCTATCTGAGCGTCGGCGCCCTCCGGATCGGCACCGCGCCCGCCCGGCCGCCTGCGGTCGCGTGGGACCGGCCCGAGCTGGAGTTCCCCATCGCCACCGCCTGAGGGGTTCCGCCCTCGCTCCGTACGGCGCACACTCGGGACGTCGGATCAAGGCGAGGAGGCCACCTTGGGCGAGGCGTTCGATGTCGTCGTGGAGATCCCGCAGGGATCCCGGAACAAGTACGAGATGGACCATGGACTCGGCCGCATCCGGCTCGACCGGATGCTGTTCACCTCGACCCAGTACCCCGCCGACTACGGCTACGTGGACGGCACCCTCGGCGGCGACGGCGACCCGCTCGACGCGCTCGTACTCACCGCCGACGCGACGTTCCCCGGCTGTGCCATCGAGTGCCGGGCCATCGGCATGTTCGTGATGAGCGACGAGAAGGGCCCGGACGAGAAGATCCTCTGCGTCCCCGCCCATGATCCGAGGCACGCCCGCATCCGGGACATCGAGGACATCCCCGAGTTCGACCGGCTGGAGATCACCCACTTCTTCGAGGTCTACAAGGACCTGGAGCCCGGCAAGTCCGTCGAGGGCTCCCACTGGGAGGGCCGCGACAAGGCGTACGAGGAGATCGAACGGGCCCGCGCGAGGGCCCGCGCCGCCGGCTGACACCCTCGCGGGTCCGGGCCTGGCTCCGTCGCCCGCGGGCGCGTCGCATAGCGTGCGCGGGTAGCCCGTACGAGCCCGGAGGAACCCCGATGAGCGCCGCCCGCCTGCCCCTTGAGGGTGTCACCGTCGTCAGTCTGGAGCAGGCGGTGGCCGCGCCGTTCGCCACGCGGCAACTCGCCGACCTCGGCGCCCGCGTGATCAAGGTGGAGCGGCCCGGCGCGGGGGACTTCGCGCGCCGCTACGACGAGTCCGTGCACGGCCAGTCCAGTCACTTCGTGTGGCTGAACCGCTCCAAGGAATCGGTCACGCTGGACGTGAAGTCGCCGGGCGGACGGGAGGTACTGGAGCGGCTGTTGGCGGACGCGGACGTGTTCGTGCAGAACCTCGCGCCCGGCGCAGCCGCCCGACTCGGGCTCTCCGCAGCCGAATTGACGCAGCGTCACCCGACCCTCGTCGTCTGCGACATCTCCGGGTACGGGTCCGACGGGCCCTGGGCGGACCGCAAGGCGTACGACCTGCTCGTGCAGTGCGAGACGGGCGTCGCCTCCGTCACCGGCACGCCCGACGAACCCGTGAAGGTCGGCATCGCGGTCGCCGACATCGCCGCCGGGATGTACGCCTACTCCGGCATCCTCACCGCGCTCTACGAGAGGGCCGCGACGGGCACGGTACGGGCGGTGGAGGTCTCCCTGTTCGAGGCGTTGGCGGAGTGGATGGGCTACCCCGCCCTCTACACCGCGTACTCGGGTGTCCAGCCGCCCCGGGTCGGCGCCGCGCACGCCACGATCGCGCCGTACGGGCCCTACCGGGCGCGGGACGGGCGGACGGTGCTGCTCGCCGTCCAGAACGAGCGGGAGTGGGCCTCGTTCTGCGCCGGGTTCCTCGACGACGCGGCACTCGCCCAGGATCCGCGGTTCCACCGCAACTCCGCGCGGGTCGCTCACCGCGGGGAGCTGGACGCGGTGGTCGGGGCGCGGTTCGCCGAGGTGGACGCGGAGGAGGCGGTGGCCCTGCTGGACCGGGCCCAGGTGGCCAACGCACGGTTGAACACGGTCGCGGAGTTCCTTGAACACCCCGTGCTCGCGGGGCGGGACCGGTGGCGGGAAGTGGGGACGCCGGGTGGGCCGGTGCGGGCGCTGGTGCCGCCGGTCGGCCTTTCCGGGGTCGAGGCTCGGATGGGGGCGGTGCCGGGGGTGGGGGCGGATACGGAGGCCGTTCTCGGGGGGCTGGGTTATACGCCGGGGGAGATCAGCGGGTTGCGCTCCGCTGGGGCGGTCTGACGCTTCAGCTCGGGCCGGCTTTCGACTCCCCCGGCGCTGCCCTTTTGCGCAGTTCCCCCGCGCCCCTATCGGGACCGTTGTTCCCTGCGGGTGCGTCGTGGTTGCTCGCGCAGTTCCCCGCGCCCCTGGAGGGGCGACTTCGTCGCCACCTCCCCCTGGGGAAGCTGCACGCAGTGCATGCTTCAGGGGCGCGGGGAACTGCGCGATCAGCCACGGCGAGAGGCGCGGATCACGACCACCCAAAGGGGCTCCCGCCCCAGGGGCACGTTCACACGCCGGGCACGCTTCCGACCCGTTCGTCCGAATCGTTCGCGATAAGGTATCGCGTCAAACCGCACGCTCCCGATCACCCAGGAGTACCCACGTGACCGTAGCCATCGACTCGCCCGACCCCACGGTCACACCCGCGACCACCGACACGGAGAACTTCTGGCAGCCCGGCGACAGCGCCGCCACCGTGCCGCACCCCGCGCCGGAGGCAGCCGCGGAGCCCGCCGCGCACGAGGAGGCGGACGCGTCCCGCGAGGTCCCGGAGTCGATCGCGCGGGACGCCCACGACTTCGGCGTCTACGCCCGCACGGGCGGCTGGGCCTTCGCCCTGAAGGTGGCCCGCAGCGTCCGCCCCGGCGGCCAGGGCGCGTCGGAGACGCCGAAGGTGTCCGCACGCCGGTTCGCCGAGCTGGCGGACTGCTCGGCGGAGCGCGTGATGCGGTTCTACAAGGCGTGGGACCGGGCCGCGGACGACGGCGTCGTGCCGCAGTTCGAGGCCCTGGAGCCGGGCACGGAGATCGACCTGCCGGACGCGGACGTCTGGCTGTCGTACTACGTGTCGCGCTCCAGCGCCACGTCCGTACGCGGCCAGGCCATCACCGAGGCCGCGGAGGCGGAGGGCATCCGCCCGACGAAGGCGCTGGAGGTCGCGGAGAACCCGACGGCGCTGCGGGCCGCGATCCTCGCCGACCCGGGCACGGCGGAAGCCGCCCGCAAGGCGCTGATGGACCGGCTCGGCGAGGACCCGGCGCTGCGCTCGGGCCTGGCCCGCGACATCGCGCGCACCGACGACCTGAAGAAGGCCGTCGCGGAGGAGGCCAAGACCGGCGGCCACCTGGAGTACGTACGCAAGATCGCCGAGGAGGGGCAGTTCAAGACGCCCGCCGGGCAGAAGATCGAGGCGCCCCGCGGCCTGCGCGAGGAGGCCGAGCGGCACCTGTCGCTCATCGACGAGCTGGACGAGGACGAGGAGGCGGGCGAGTGGGCCCGCGAGGCGTACGACACCGTGCGCACGCTCGTCGCCGAGACCGTCGAGAAGGACCCCGAGCTGCGGGTGCAGGAGCGGCGCGCGAAGTTCTACAGCTCGCTGCAGAAGGCGACGAAGGCGTTCGAGGAGCTGACGTTCGACGACGTCGAGGAGATCGACGACATCGTGGAGGACGACATGGTGCGCCGCCTGGAGGAGTTGCAGGCGGCGATCTCCAGCGCGCTGACGGCCTTGCAGAAGGCGCGCGGCGTCACCGTCTGATCCGCCTGTCCACGGCACCGCCCGCATGGGAGCACCGGGGGCCGCTGTCGGCACGTACCGGACGGCGGCCCCCGGCCGTTGCCCGGTACACGGAAGTGGCATCGTGGAGGTCGAGCACCGAGCACAGGAGGCATCTCGTGGCGGACACCCCGCACGCACCCCGGTCCACCGGCCGCCCCGCCCGGCAGAACGTGACGTTCGACAGCGGCGGCACGCCCGCCCACGGCTACCTCGCGCTGCCGCCCGCCGGGCGCGGGCCCGGTGTCCTCGTCATCCAGGAGTGGTGGGGGCTGACCGATCACATCGCGGACGTCACCGACCGGCTCGCCGCCGAGGGCTTCGTGGCGCTCGCGCCGGATCTGTACGGCGGTAACGTGGCGCACGACTCCGGCGAGGCGTTCCGCATGATGCGGGACCTGCCCGTCGAGCAGGGCGTACGGCTGCTCGGGGGCGCCGTGGACCATCTGCTGGCGCGGCCCGAGGTGACCTCGGAGACGGTCGGCGCGGTCGGCTTCTGCATGGGCGGCGGCTTCGTGCTGTACCTGGCGGCGGAGGAGCCCCGGGTGAGCGCGGCCGTGCCGTTCTACGGCGTCATCCAGGGCGAGGTGCCGGACTTCTCGGGGCTGCGGGCGCAGGTGCTCGGGCACTACGGGGAGCGTGACGAGTCGGTGCCGCCGGCGACGCTGAAGGGGCTGCGCGAGACGATCGAGCGGCAGTCGGGGATCGTGCCCGACTTCCGCGTCTACCCGGCGGACCACGCCTTCTTCAACGACGGCCGCCCCGAGGTCTACGACGCGCGGGCGTCGCGCGAGGCGTGGGCGAGCACCGTGGACTTCCTCCGCAGCCACGTCGTCTGACGGCTCCCGGGACGACAGACGTACGGCGCGGGGCCGGGGGGAATCCTCCCGGCCCCGCGCCGAGTTCAGCGGGTCGCTGGGTCACCAGATCCGTACGCGCTCCGCGGGGTCGAGCCAGAGCCCGTCACCGGGCCGCGTGCCGAACGCCTCGTGGAACTCGTCGAGGTTGCGCACGATGTTGGCGCGGAACTCCGGCGGCGAGTGCGGGTCGATCGTCAGGTACTGCTGCTCCTGCTCCTTGCGCCGCTTGGTGCGCCAGCAGAAGGACCAGTTCATGAACAGCCGCTGCGAGCCGGTGAGTTCGCCGTCGGTGGGGACGGGCTCGCCCTCCAGCGAGATCAGGTACGCGGTGTGGCCGATGGTCAGGCCGCCGAGGTCGCCGATGTTCTCGCCGACGGTCAGCGAGCCGTTGACGTACTCGCCGGGCAGGTTGCGCGGCGAGAAGCCGTCGTACTGCTTGACGAGCGCCTTCGACTTGGCCTCGAAGGCGGCCTTGTCGTCGGCGGTCCACCAGTCGTTGAGGTTGCCCTTGCCGTCGTACTGGGCGCCCTGGTCGTCGAAGCCGTGACCGATCTCGTGGCCGATGACGGCGCCGATGCCGCCGTAGTTCTCGGCCGGGTCCGCGTCGGGCGAGAAGAACGGCTTCTGGAGGATGCCGGCCGGGAAGCAGATCTCGTTCGTGCCCGGGTTGTAGTACGCGTTGACGGTCTGCGGGAGCATGAACCATTCGTCGCGGTCGACCGGGGCGCCGATCTTCGCCATCTGGCGGTCGTGCTCGAAGGCGTTGGCCGCGTGGGCGTTGGCGAGCAGGTCGTCGGGGACGACGGTGAGCGCGGAGTAGTCGCGGAACCGGTCCGGGTAGCCGATCTTGGGCCGGAACGTGGCGAGCTTCTCGTACGCGCGCTCCTTCGTCTCGTCCGTCATCCAGTCGAGCGCGGCGATGGACTGCCGGTAGGCGGCGAGCAGGTTGGCGACGAGGTCGTCCATGAGCGCCTTGGACGCCGGCGGGAAGTGCCGGGCGACGTACTCCTTGCCGACGGCCTCGCCGATGGCGCCCTCGACGAACTGCACGGCGCGCTTCCAGCGGGCGCGCAGCTCGGGGGTGCCGTTGAGGGTGCGGCCGTAGAACTCGAAGTTGTTGCGGACGAACGCGGTCGGCAGGTAGGGGGCGCTGGCGCCGAGGACGCGGGCGAACAGCCAGTCGCGCCACTGCTCGACCGGCGTCTCCTCCAGGACCGTCGACAGGTGCGCGAGGTAGGACGGCTGGCGCACGCACGACTGGGCGAGCGTGGCGTCGTCGCCGCCGAGCCCCTCGACGTAGCCGCGCCAGTCGAAGGCCGGTGCGAGCGCGGCGAGTTCGTCGAAGGTGGTGAGGTTGTACGTCTTCTGCACGTCGCGCGTCTCGGCGCGCTCCCAGTGGCCCTCGGCGAGCCGCGTCTCCAGGGCGAGGACGGTGCGGGCGGCGTCGGCCGGCGCGGGGTGCTCGCCGAGCGTGAACAGCTCGGTGAGGTACGCCTCGTACTTCTGGCGGGTCTCGGTGAACTTCTCGTCGCGGTAGTACGACTCGTCGGGCAGGCCGATGCCGCCCTGGAGGATGTTGTAGAGGTAGCGGTCGGAGTCGCGGTCGTCGGTGTCGATGTACGAGCCGAACAGGCCGGAGCCGCCGGTGCGCTCGAAGCGACCGAGGAACGCGGCCAGCTCGCGCAGGTCGCCGAGGCGGCTGACCTCGTCGAGCAGCGGGCGGATGGCGTCGAGGCCGCGGGCCTCGACGGCGTCCTCGTCCATGAACGACGCGTACAGATCGGCGATCTTGCGGGCCTCGTCCGGGTCCAGGCTGGTGGGGCCGCCGGCCGCGATCTCCTGAATGATGTCCTTGACCTGCTGCTCGGCCACGTCCACGAGCTGTACGAACGGGCCCCAGCTGGAGCGGTCGTCGGGGATCGGCTCGGTCGCCAGCCACCGGCCGTTGACATGGCCGAAGAGGTCGTCCTGCGGGCGGATCGCCGGGTCCATGCCCGGGCGTGCGTCATCCAGAGTGCTCATCGATGCAGCCTACCCAGGTCGGGGCGCGGACACGTAAGGCGTACGCGGGTCCGTACGGGACCGCCCCGGCGGGCACGTGGCCCGCCGGGGCGGTGGGGGGTGATCCGGGAGGGATCAGGCGAGCGAGGCGAGGGCCTCGTTCAGGGTCTGCGACGGGCGCATGACCTTCTCGGCCTTGGCCGGGTCGGGCTGGTAGTAGCCGCCGATGTCGGCGGGCTTGCCCTGGACGGCGATCAGCTCGTCGACGATCTTCTGCTCGTTGGCGGCGAGCGTCTCGGCGAGCGGGGCGAACGCCTTGGCCAGCTCGGCGTCGTCGGTCTGCTTGGCCAGCTCCTGGGCCCAGTACAGGGCGACGTAGAAGTGGCTGCCGCGGTTGTCGATGCCGCCGAGGCGACGGGTCGGCGACTTGTCCTCGTTGAGGAAGGTGCCGGTGGCGCGGTCCAGGGTCTCGCCGAGGACCTTGGCGCGGGCGTTGCCCGTGGTCGTCGACAGGTGCTCCAGGGAGACGGCCAGCGCGAGGAACTCACCGAGGGAGTCCCAGCGCAGGTAGTTCTCCTTGACGAGCTGCTGGACGTGCTTGGGGGCGGAGCCGCCGGCGCCGGTCTCGAAGAGGCCGCCGCCGTTCATCAGCGGGACGACCGACAGCATCTTGGCGCTGGTGCCCAGCTCCAGGATGGGGAAGAGGTCGGTCAGGTAGTCGCGCAGCACGTTGCCCGTGACGGAGATCGTGTCGAGGCCCTGGCGGATGCGCTCGACGGACAGCTTGGTGGCGTCCTCCGGGGACAGGACGCGGATGTCCAGGCCCTCGGTGTCGAACTCCGGCAGGTACTGCTCGACCTTCTTGATGAGCTGGGCGTCGTGGGCGCGGCCCTCGTCCAGCCAGAACACGGCCGGGTCGCCGGTGGCGCGGGCGCGCGTGACGGCGAGCTTGACCCAGTCCTTGATCGGGGCGTCCTTGGTCTGGCAGGCGCGGAAGATGTCGCCCTCGGAGACGGTCTGCTCCAGGACGACGTCGCCGTTGCCGTCGACCAGGCGGACGGTGCCGGTGGCCGGGATCTCGAAGGTCTTGTCGTGGGAGCCGTACTCCTCGGCCTTCTGCGCCATGAGGCCGACGTTGGGGACGGAGCCCATCGTCGAGGGGTCGTAGGCGCCGTGGGCGCGGCAGTCGTCGATGACGGCCTGGTAAACGCCCGCGTAGGAGGAGTCGGGGATGACGGCGAGAGTGTCGGCCTCGGCGCCGTTCTTGTCCCACATGTGGCCCGAGGTGCGGATCATCGCCGGCATGGAGGCGTCGATGATGACGTCGGAGGGGACGTGCAGGTTGGTGATGCCGCGGTCGGAGTCGACCATGGCGAGCTCGGGGCCGGCGGCCAGCTCGGCCTCGAAGGACGCCTTGATCTCGGCGCCGTTGCCCAGGGACTCCAGGCCCTTGTAGATGCCGCCGAGGCCGTCGTTGGGGCTCAGGCCCGCGGCGGCGAGGTCGGCGCCGTAGCGGGCGAACGTCTCGGGGAAGAAGGCGCGTACGACGTGGCCGAAGATGATCGGGTCGGAGACCTTCATCATGGTGGCCTTGAGGTGCGCGGAGAAGAGGACGCCCTCTTCCTTGGCGCGGGCGACCTGGGCGGTGAGGAACTCGCGCAGGGCGGCGACGCGCATGACGGAGGCGTCGACGACCTCGCCGGCGAGGACGGGGACGGACTCGCGCAGCACGGTGGTGGTGCCGTTGTCGGCGACCAGCTCGATGCGCAGGGTGCCGTCGGCGGCGATGGTGGTGGACTTCTCCGTCGAGCGGAAGTCGTTCTCACCCATGGTGGCGACGTTGGTCTTGGACTCGGGGGTCCAGGCGCCCATGCGGTGCGGGTGGGCCTTGGCGTAGTTCTTGACCGAGGCGGGGGCGCGGCGGTCGGAGTTGCCCTCACGCAGGACGGGGTTCACTGCGGAACCCTTGACCTTGTCGTAGCGGGCGCGGATCTCGCGCTCCTCGTCCGTCTTCGGCTCGTCGGGGTACGCGGGCAGCGCGTAGCCCTGCTCCTGGAGCTCGGCGACGGCGGCCTTGAGCTGCGGGATGGACGCCGAGATGTTCGGCAGCTTGATGATGTTCGCCTGGGGCGTCTTCGCCAGGTCGCCCAGCTCGGCCAGCGCGTCGGCGATGCGCTGGTCCTCCTTCAGGTACTCCGGGAAGGAGGCGATGATGCGGCCGGCCAGGGAGATGTCACGGGTCTCGACGCGGACACCGGCGGTGGACGCGTAGGCCTCGATGACGGGCAGGAAGGAATACGTCGCGAGGGCCGGGGCCTCGTCAGTGTGCGTGTAAATGATGGTCGCGTCAGTCACCGGGTGCTCCGCTCCACGTCTTCCATGTCGTCGGCAGTGTTCTCAGCCTTCTCAATATTGCTCGACATCAAGATATCTTGTGCCGCCCCCTTCTCCGAAAGGGCCCCGGCCGCCCGGTCTCAGGCCGGTCGGGTGCGGGTCGGTCGCTCTCTGTCATGGGGTACGCACTCACACTCTTCCCCTGATCTGTATGTGACGGCCACATATGGCGTTGACCAGGGGTTCCTTCGGGCCCGGTGCGGGCGGACCCCTGCCCTACCCTGGGGCGATGGCAGACGAGACGAGCACACCGCTCGACGAGGGTCCCTTCTTCCACGGCACCAAGGCCGAGCTGCGCGTCGGCGACCAGCTCACGGCGGGTTTCCGGTCGAACTACCGGCCCGAGATCGTGATGAACCACATCTACTTCACGGCCCTGCGCGACGGCGCGGGACTCGCCGCCGAGCTGGCGGCCGGGGACGGCACCCCGCGCGTGTACCGCGTCGAGCCGACGGGCCCGTACGAGAACGATCCGAACGTCACCGACAAGAAGTTCCCCGGCAATCCGACGCGCTCCTACCGCAGCACGGCGCCGCTGCGGATCGTCGCGGAGGTCGACGACTGGACGCGGCTGACGCCCGAGGCGCTCCAGCAGTGGCGGGACCGGCTCGCGGCGATGCGCCGGGAAGGGGCGGGCGAGATCATCAACTGAGCGCCGGGCCCGCACCTGACCTGCCCCGCGCGGGCGGTCCGCGCGGGGGCGTGCGGCACAGCTGCGGACGCGCGCAGGTCAGTCGTCGATCAGTGGTCGCCAAGTGGTTACCGGGAAGTAATCGGGGGTGCTTTGATGGGCGGGCCCGGGTTCAGCCGGCAGCAAGTCCCACACGAGGATCGGGAGTTCGCATGTCCTTTGCCGCTCGCCGCACCACCGCCGTCCGCCGCGCCCGGGGCGCCGGGCTCGCCCTGGTGACCGCCGCCGCCCTGACGGTCGCCGCCGCGCCGCAGACGCAGGCCGCCACGCACGCTGCCGCCACGGAGGCAGGCACGCCGAAGCTCAAGGTGCTCACGTACAACACGTTCTTGATGAGCACGAGCCTCTACCCCAACTGGGGCCAGCAGTACCGGGCGAACGCCCTCGTGGACGCGCCCTTCTTCCAGGGCAACGACGTGGTCGTGCTCCAGGAGGCGTTCGACAACTCCGCGTCGGACGCGCTGAAGTCGAAGGCCGCGGCGCAGTACCCGTACCAGACGCCCGTCGTGGGGCGCGGCAAGTCGGGGTGGGACGCGACCGGCGGGTCGTACGCGGCGGCGACCCCGGAGGACGGCGGGGTGACGCTGCTGAGCAAGTGGCCGATCCTGCGCAAGGAGCAGTACGTCTACAAGGACGCCTGCGGCTCCGACTACTGGTCCAACAAGGGCTTCGTCTACGCCGTGCTGGACGTGAACGGGACCAAGGTGCACGTCGTCGGCACGCACACCCAGTCCACGGACTCCGGGTGCGCGGCGGGCGAGGCGGCGAAGGACCGCAGCCTCCAGTTCAAGGCGATCAAGTCCTTCCTCGCCGCGAAGAACATCCCGGCGGGCGAACAGGTCATGGTCGCCGGCGACTTCAACGTCGACTCGCGCAGCGCCGAGTACGCCTCCATGCTGAACGACGCGGGGCTCGTCGGGGCGGACACGCGCACCGGGCACCCGTACTCCTTCGACACGCAGGAGAACTCCATCGCCCGCGACCGCTACCCGAACGATCCGCGCGAGGACCTCGACTACGTGCTGCACGCCCAGGGCCACGCCCGCCCGGCCGGCTGGGGCAACGAGGTCGTCAAGGAGTCCACGGCCCCCTGGACGGTGAGCAGTTGGGGCAAGACCTACACGTACACCAACCTCAGCGACCACTACCCGCTGCGCGCCGGGTACTGAGCCGCCGCGCGGCGGCCGTTCACCTGATCGGGGTGTTCCCGTGCGGGAGGGGTGCGGCCTGCGGAGGGGCGGGGAAAAACTGAGGCTCCTGTCCCTCCGTAAGACAAGGCGTTGCGATGATGTGGTCCCGAATCTCACGGTCCCGGGCTCTCACCGCGTGCGCGGGGGCCGTAGTGGCCGCCGCCGCGTGGTCGGTGCCCGCCTCGGCGGCGACTCCCGAGCGGGCCGACCCGCCCGTGTACGGCAACTGCACGTTCGACGCGTGGGTCCACTCCAACCCGGACTACAGCGCCGACGACGTCATCCTGACCTGCCCGAAGGCGTCCCGGGTGCGCGTGGAATGCTGGACGTACGGCGAGAACCATGACGAGTTCTACGGTATCGCCACCAACGTTCCGTTCCAGGAGCGCGGGTACGTCGGTCACGGCGCCCTGAACAACATCACGGACGCCCTCCCGGAGTGCTGACCGGCTCCGGGGGGGCAGAGAGGGAGCTGCGATGAGTGGACGGACGAAGCCCGAGGTCGTCGTCCCGCCGGGGGCCGCGCCCGCCGAGCTGACAGTGCGGGACCTGATCGTCGGGGACGGGCCCGAGGTCACGCCGGGCATGGTGGTCCGGGTCCACTACGTCGGGGTGACCTTCGCGTCGGGCAAGGAGTTCGACTCCTCCTGGGAGCGCGGTGAGCCGTACAAGTTCGCCGTGGGCGGCGGCAAGGTCATCAAGGGCTGGGACCGGGGTGTGCGGGGGATGCGGGTCGGCGGGCGGCGCGAGATCGTCGTCCCTCCCCGCCTCGGCTACGGCAACCAGTCGCCGTCGTCCCTGATCCCGGCGGGTTCGACGCTGGTCTTCGTCGTGGACCTGCTGGCCTCGTACGCGCGCGCGACGGGGTGGAGCGAGGCGTAGGGCCCGCTCCCGGTCGCCCCGCGCGCGCCCGGCGGACCGGGCTCGCCGGTCACAGGAAGCGCCGGACGGGGACGACCGCCGCCTCCCGGAGCCGTTGCGCCGCCGGGCGTCTCTTCCAGCGGGCCAGATCCATGGTCGTGCTGAGGGCCGCGTCCGCGTCGTAGTCCCGGTCAAGGACGGCGGTGAACTTCTCGTCGAGCACCGCCAGCATGACTTCCTCGTCGTGGTCCATGGAGCGGCGGTTGAAGTTGGTCGAGCCGATCAGCGACGCCACCCCGTCCACCGTGATGATCTTCGCGTGCATCATCGTCGGCTGGTACTGCCGGATGGTCACGCCCGCTTCGAGGAGCCGCGTGTAGTGGTGCTGTCCGGCGAGCTGGCAGGCGCGCTGGTCGGTGTGCGGGCCGGGCAGCAGGATCTCCACGCGCACCCCGCGCCGTGCGGTCGCGCAGAGCAGGTCGATGAAGTACCGGTCCGGCGCGAAGTAGGCCGTGGCCAGCCGGAACCGTTCCTCCGCGGAGGTGAGCATGACGCGGATGAGGGTCTGCATGTCCTGCCAGCCGAAGCTGGCTGAGCCGCGCACGACCTGGACGGTCGAGGACCCCGGCTGGGTGTGGCCGGTGAAGCGGTCGCGGTCGTCGAACAGCTCGTCGTGGCACTCCGCCCAGTTCTGCGCGAACGCCGCCGCGATCCCGTCGACGGCAGGCCCGCGCACCTGGACGTGGGTGTCGCGCCACTCGGCGGGGCCGCGGGCGTCCCCGCACCACTCCTCGGCGATACCGACCCCGCCGGTGAAGGCGGTGTGCTCGTCGACGACGAGCGCCTTGCGGTGGCAGCGGTGGTTCTGCTTGAACGGCGAGAGCCACAACGGCTTGCGGAACCAGGCCACTTGGACCCCGGCGCCGTTCATGACGTCGAGCAGGTCCCGCTCGATCTCCTTGGCGCCGAACCCGTCGAGCAGCAGCCGTACGCGTACTCCCGCGCGGGCTCGCTCGGCGAGGGCGACGGCGAAGTCGCGGGCGATCTGCCCCCGCCAGTAGACGAAGGTCATCATGTCGATGGTGTGCTCGGCGGAGCGTACGGCGTCGAGCATGGCGGGGAAGATCGCGTCGCCGTTGCGCAGGGGGATCAGCTCGTTGCCTTCGGTGGCGGCGATACCGATCAGGCGCTCCAGCCGCCGCCGCAACCGCTGCTTACGGGCCTCGGCGTCCGTCTCGCACAGAGCCCCCGCCTCGGACAGAGCTTCCGCCTCGGACAGAGCTTCCGCCTCGGGCAGGGCGTCCGTCTCGGGCAGGGCGTCCGTCTCGGGCAGGGCGTCCGGGGCCTCTGCGGGTTCCGCGTTCTCCACGACGCTCATCGGGCACCTTCCACTGGCCGGGGCGAGCACCTCGCCTGTCCGCGCACGGACAAGCGCAGGATATCGGTGCCCGCCGCGCGGCCGCGCCCGCTACTCCCCCGCCCCCTCCTCGGTCCCGTAGTCGTCGTAGAAGCCCCGGCCGCTCTTGACGCCCAGGCGGCCCTCGTCGACGTACTGCTTGAGGAGGGTGCGGGGGCCGGTGGGCAGGTGGGGGTTCTCGGCGGCGTAGTGGTTCTCGATGTCGAGGACGACGTCCAGGCCGACGTGGTCCATCATCCGGAACGGCCCGGCCGGGGTGCCCATGTTGATCTTCCACATGGCGTCCACGTCCTGCGGGGTGGAGACGCCCTCGGCGACGACGGCGAGGGCTTCGCGCTTGATGGCGGCCCAGACGCGGTTGAAGATGAAGCCGGTCGACTCCTTGTGGGCGACGAAGGGGTGGACGCCGTACGCGGGCAGTTCGGCGCGCAGGAAGTCGATGACGGCGGGGTCCGTCTCGCCGTCCGACATGAGGTCGACGGCGTTCTGCGCGGGCGGCATGTAGAAGTGCATGTTCAGCACCCGTTCCGGATGCCGGACCTCGTCGATGAACTGCCGGGAGGCGTACGAGGAGGAGTTGCTGGCGAGGATCGTGTCCGGGCCGGCGAGGGCGTCGAGGCGGCCGAAGATCTCCTTCTTGAGGTCCAGGCGCTCGGGCACCGCCTCCACGACGAGCCAGGCTCCGGCGACGGCGTGGGCGAGGTCGTCGGTGACGAGGGCCCGGCCGGGGGTGCCGCCCTCGACCCGGGCCGCGATCTCGCCCACGTTCTGCTCGACGTACGTCACGGCCGCCCGGCCTGCGTCGACGGACTGGTCGTAGATCCGCACCTCGCCGCCGCGCGTGGCGAACATGAGGGCGATACGGCGGCCGAGGGTGCCCGAGCCGATGACCGCGACGGGGCGCTGGTGGATGTCGGTGGGGAGGGTGAAGGACATGGCAGGTCCTGCTTTCTGCGGGGAGGGGGGGTCGCGTGCGGCCGGGTCACGGCAGCAGGCACAGCCCGGTCAGGGGGAAGGGCAGCGCGACGACGTCGTACGGGTCCTGGCCCGCGGCGGGGCCTTCGGGCAGCGGGACGGCGCGGATGTGGCCGCCGAGGTCCGAGACGTAGGCGAGGCCGTTCTCGCTGTCGACGGCGAGTCCGATGGCCTCGCTCAGGCCGTCCGTGAGGATCTCGGGGGTCTGTCCCGGGGTGCCTGCCGGGGGCAGGGGCGCGCGGTTGAGGGTGTTGCCCTCGGGCGCCGCGCCGCGGTCGGTCCAGTACAGGAGGCCGCCGTCGATGTGCAGGTCGATGGGCTCGGGCAGGCCGCTCCACAGCACCTCGATGTCGGAGCGGTGCTCGGCGCTCTCGCCGGGCGGGAGGCGAAGCCCGGTGCGGAGGATGCGGCCCTCGCCGCCCTTGGCCGGGCCTTTCTGCGTCCAGTACAGATGGCCGCGGGCGGGGTCCACGGCGACGCCGACGCACTCACCGAGGATCCCGTCGCCGGCGGGGTTGACCACGAGGTCGGTCAGGCCGCTGCCGTCGACGCGGGCGCTGCTGATGCGGTGGCCTTCGCGGTCGCCCCAGTAGAGGGTGCCGGACCCGTCGGAGGTGAGTTGCTTGCCGGTGGTGAGCGTGCCGGGCGGGAGCACGTCGTGGGGCGTGCCGCCCGCGAGGGGCACGGCGTGGACGACGCCGTCGCGGCTGGTGAAGTCCTGGCCGGCCTCGCCGGGGACGTCCGGGTCGACGGTGGGGGTGCCCATGGTGGTCCAGTAGGCGACGCCGTTCTCGACGGTGATGCCGTCGGGTGCGGGGCCGGCCTCTTCGACCAAGGTGTGCACGTGCCCGTCGGGGAGGCTCACCTTCAGCACCCTGCCGGGCACGATCTGGAGTGCGAGCAGTGCGTTCGACACAGCGTTCCTCGTGTTTCCTGTTCCTTGTCGTTCGTCGTCTCCGCGCGCGGGGCGGCGGCTCCGCGAGCGGGGCGGTGCTCACGCGGTTGCGCGCGGCGCGGCGCTCACGTGCGCGGGGTGTCCTCGGCGGCGGGGTCCGTCCAGCCGAGGGGCTTCAACACCGCGCGGGTGCGTTCGTCGCGCAGGGCGGCGAGGCGTTCGTAGGCGGGCGCCCCGGTGCCGTAGGCGCTCTCGACGGCGTCGAGGATCTCGCCCATGCGGGCCGGGTCGGCGCTGCCGGCGTCGAAGGTCATCTGGGAGCCGACGTGTTCCAGGAGGTGACGCATGCCCTGGGGTCCGCCGCCGAGGACTCCACTGGCGAACGGGCCGACGGTCGCCCAGCGCAGCCCGAGCGAGCTGCGTACCAGCTCGTCCAGTTCCTCGACGTCGATGACGCCCTCCTGTACGAGATGGAAGCACTGGTCGTTGAAGACCTTCTGGAGACGGTTGCCGACGAAGCCGGGGATCTCCTTCTTCAGGCGGATCGGCAGCTTGCCGAGGTCGCGGTAGACCTCGACGGCCCGGTCCACGGCGCGCGCGGACGTCGCGGGGCCGGGGACCACCTCCACGAGCGGCATCAGCTCCGGCGGGTTGAACGGGTGGCCGACGACGATCCGGTCCGCCGCCGGGCTGCCCTCGGCGATCTTCGAAGGCAGCAGGGACGAGGAGGACGAGGCGAGGACCACGTCGTCGCGGGTGTGCTCGGCGAGGACACGGAACATCTGCTCCTTGACCTCGATCCGCTCCGGCCCGCATTCCTGCACGAAGTCGGCGTCGCGCGCCGCCGCGGCCAGGTCGCCGGTCGCGGTCACCGGCAGATCCGCCAGTTCGCGGGCCACGATGTCCCGCAGGTCGGGACGGGGGTCGCTGAGGCGCACCTCCCAGCCGCCCGCACCGAAGAGACGGGCCCAGGAGAGGCCGATGACACCGGCACCGACGATCGTGACGACCGCCATGAGAACCACCACCTGCATGTACGACGAGGGGTCCGGACGTACGACGAAGAGGTCCGGATGTACGACGAAGGCTTCCGGCGGGGCGGGCCCGTGCCCGGCGGAACGTTCACCATCAAGTCGACACCCGGGACGGCAGGTCTGTCCAATATATGATGGTTCAGTGAGCGATACGATCGGTGATATCAACCTCTCGCGGCGGCTTCTGGAGCAGTTCCTGGTCGTCGCGCAGGAGAAGCACTTCGGGCGGGCCGCCGAGCGGCTGTCGATGAGCCAGCCGCCGCTGAGCCAGTCGATCCAGCGCCTGGAGCGGACGGTCGGCGCCCGTCTGTTCGACCGGGGGCCCGGTGGCGTACGGCTGACGGCGGCCGGCACGGCGTTCGCGTCCGCCGCGCGGCGGCTGCTCGACCTCCAGACCGCCGCCATCGCGCGGGCCCGGCGGGTGGCGGGCGGGCTCGAAGGGGACGTGCGGGTCGGCTACGTCAGCCTCCTCAGCCATCTCTACCTCCCGGCGATGCTGCGGACGGTGACCGAACAACTGCCGGGCATCCGTGTGCAGTTGCGGCACGGCTCGTCGGCGTCCGTGGTCGATCTCGTCCGTACGGGCGCGCTCGACCTGGGCTTCGTCCGCGACCCGGAACGCGTCTCCGACGACCTCGTCAGCACGGTCGTCGCCACGGAACGGATCGGCGTCGCGGTGCCGCGCGGACACCGGCTGGCGGGCGCGGGCGCGGTGGATCTGGCGGAGTTGGCGCGGGAGGACTTCGTCCTGCCCGATCCGACCGCGCTGCCGCTGCTGGCGCAGCAGCTTCAACTCGCCTGTCATGAGGCGGGGTTCAGCCCGCGCGCGGCGGTTGTCGCGGACGATCTCAGTGGGCTGTTCAGTTATGTCGCCGCGGGGTTGTGCGTGAGCCTGATGCCCGAGGGCATGCGGCATCTCGCGCTGCCGGGGGTGCGGGTGGTCCCGCTGCGGGGGCGGTCCCGGTCCCTGGAGACGAGCGTGCACGCGCTGCACCGGGCGGACGCGGACCCGGCGGTGACCCGTGTGCTGGACGTGGTCACCGGCCTTCCGCCTGAGCCGGCCGCCGCGGACGCACCTGATGACGGCGCGGACGGGTCCGGTGCCGACGCGGAGACACCCGACGGCGACGCGGCGTCCGGCGCCGGGGGACGCTCGTGAGATCCGACGCCGAGCGACGCTCGCGCGAAGGACCCCTCGTCGGCGCCGGAAGCAGCGGCGCGGGCGGGCCCGCCACGGAGGCGGGCCCGCACTGTGCACTGACCGGGGCTGACCGGGGGTCAGCGGCGCGGGCCGCCGCGGCCCGTGCGGCCCTCGCCCGGCATCCCGTCGTCGCGCTTCGGGTTGTCGACCTCGATCTTCTCCTTGCGGACGGTGTCGGAGATCTCCCGCGTCTCGGTGACCCGCTCGGTCTCCAGCCGGACCCGCTCGACGGGGACGGTCTCCTTGCTGACGACCGGGCGCTCGGCGTGCAGGGTCACCTCGGCGTCCGCCTCGCTGATCGTGGCCTTGCGGCCCCGGTCGTTCTCACTGATCGGTTCGCGTACGACGCGGACCTCCTCGTGGGACAGCGGCACCGACGTGGTGACGTTCTCCGTCTCCACCGACTTGTGCAGGTGGGCGCGGCCGACCTCCTGCTCCTCGACGCCGACGCGCAGCCGCTCCTCGGAGCGGATCATCTCGTTGGCCTTCTCGTCACCGCCGGCGCCGGAGCGCATGGCGGGTCCCCGGGCGGCGGCACCGGCGTGCCGGCCCGTGCCCGACTCCGCGCCGGTACGGGCACCCATGGCGCCCGCGGCACCTGCGGCTCCGGCCGTGCCCGCGACGCCCGCCGTACCCGCGGTCCCGGCGGTCCCGGCGGTGCCCGCCGTACCCGTGGTGCCGGTCCTGCCGGTGCCCGCGGCGCCCGTTCCGGGACGCGTCAGGCCGTAGTGCCGGTACAGCTCGTTCTTCTCGGACTCGTCGAGATGCTGGTCGGCGTCGACGCGCGGGGCGTCCTTGACCGCTTCCTTCGTGTACGCCACGTTCAGCCGGTCACCGTCGCGCGAGGACCCGCTCAGCGGCACGAAGGTCTCCTTCATGCCGAAGAGACCCGTCTTGACCGTCACCCAGTCGGCCTTGCCGGTCCTGTCATCGAGGTAGACCCGCTCGACGCTGCCGATCTTTTCCCCAGTGCGGTCGTAGGCGGTGAGCCCGACGAGGGCATTCGGGTCGTTGATCTCGCCCTGCGTCATGCGTGATCACTCCCTTCGGGACATGGAGGCGGCGGATGACCGCACGTGGACCATGTGCCTCCCCTCCATCGCGCGCTGAACCCGGGAAGTTCGCAACAAAAGACCTCACATGCTGTGACCGCCCCGGCCCGTGACGGACCTCCCACGGCCCTGTGACGGGCCGTGGCCGGTCCGGCACGGGATCCGACGACTGACGCCATCCGGGTGAACGGTTGACGCACACAACTTACGGGAGCGCCGCCCTCGGCACCGTAGACGACACCTCGGTCGTAGTCGGGCTCTCCACCCTGGACCGCTGCCTCGCGAGAGGTACGAGGCCGGCTTCCTGCCGAAGATCGGCCCGTGGGCCCTGTACGGGCTGCTGTTCACGATCGTCGTCCTCTTCGCGCTGCAAGGCGACGCTGGCGTTCACGGCTGCCGGCAACAACTTCGAACTGGCCATCGCGGTCTGCGTCGCCACCTTCGGCGTGACCTCGGGGCAGGCACTCGCGGGGGTCGTCGGCCCGCTGATCGAGGTGCCGGTCCTGATCGGGCTCGTGTACGTGGCGCTGGCCTGGCGGCGCGGGTACGCGTCGCCGGCGTCACCGGAAACGAGGTTGGGCGGCGGGTACAGGGGCACATCCCGAGGGAGGTCCGGGGCCGCCCGGGGTCAGCCGACGTGCGGGCTGCGGCGTTCGAGGAGGACCACGTCGCGCCAGCGGCCGTGGTGCTTGCCGACGCGTTCGCGGGTGCCGAGGACGCGGAATCCGGCGCGCTCGTGCAGGGCGAGGCTGGCCGTGTTCTCGGGGAAGATGCCGGACTGGACCGTCCAGACGCCCGCCGCCTCGGTCGATGCGATGAGGGTCCTGAGCAGGGCCGACGCGACTCCGCGCCCGCGTGCGTCGGGGTGGACGTAGACGGAGTGCTCGACGACTCCCTCGTATGCGGCCCGGTCGGAGACCTTCCGCACGGCGATCCAGCCCAGCACCCGGCCGTCCTCGTCGCCTTCCACGGCGGCGAAGCGGTGCGCGGGCAGCTTCCCCGCGTCGAACGTCTCCCAACTGGGCGCGCTGGTCTCGAAGGTAGCGTCTCCCTCGTCGATCCCCGCCTGGTAGATCGCCAGGACCTGCGGCGCGTGCGCGGCGGTGAGCGGCACGATCAGGGTCTCGCGGGCGCCTCTCGGCGCGTGGACGCCGCTCATGCGACCTTGGACATGCTGGCGGCGGTCTCGGCCTCCTCGGCGGAGGCCGCCCGCTCGGTCAGTGGCGGGCAGCCCGGCGCGACGCTCTGCCCCGCGGGCTCGGCGAACGGCGACACCTTCGCGTTCGGCATGCGCCTATGTTCACATACGTCGTTGCGGCGAACCCTGGCCGCCTGGACGGTCACCGCGAACTGGCCTACTTCGACCGGGACTTCTCCCGCCCCCTCGCCGGCATGAAGTCTCACGGCCACGCACCGCCCGCCGCGTCTCAGCCTGGCATGACGGAAATGATCATGTGCCCGGCCACTCCGACCCCGATGTGACCCGTTGGGAGGGCGGCTCACCGATCCGGCGCGCCTCCCTGGAAGATCACCTTCCACTTCTGACTAGATACGGAGCGTCACTTTTCGATCCTTCTCACTTCCCGAAGGGCACCCGTATGTCCACGCACGTCTCCCTCAGCCGGCGCCTCGCCGTCGCCACGCTCGCCACCGTCGCGCTCGGCGGCTGCCTCGCGCTCGCCGGACCGGCGGGAACCGCCGGGGCCGCCGCTTCCGACCCGGTCCCGACGGTCTTCTTCGGCGACTCCTACACCGCCAACTTCGGCCTCTCCCCCGTCAAGCACATGGACAGCGAGAGAGGCTGGTGTTTCCAGGCCACGGAGAACTACCCGACCGTCGCCGCCCGCAAGCTGGCCGCCAAGGGCGTCAAGCTGGACGTCCAGGCCGATGTGTCCTGCGGCGGCGCGGTCCTCGAGAACTTCTGGAAGGAGCAGCAACTCCCGTTCGGCGCCGGGTCCGTCAAACCGCAGCAGGACGCGCTCAAGCCGAACACACGGCTGGTGGTGGGCAGCCTCGGCGGCAACACGTTCGGCTTCACCAGCATCATCAAGCAGTGCTCGGACAAGCTCCGCCAGCCCTCCCTCCTGCCGGGCGACCCGGTGGACGCCGACAAGCCCGCCAGTGAGTGCAAGGCGTTCTTCGAGTCCGAGGACGGCAAGAGCTGGCTCGACTACAAGCTCCAGCAGGTCGAGGACGAACTGGACCAGATGCTCCAGCGTACGGGCTACTTCTCGCCGGACGCAGACCGCGTTCTGGTGGGCTACCCCCGCCTCGTCCCCGCCGACACCGCCAAGTGCGCCAAGGCGGCCCCCGGCGAGAGCGAACTCCCCTTCGCCGACATCCCGCAGGACGCCCTGCCCGTACTCGACCAGGCGCAGAAGCGGCTCGACGACGTGATGAAGAAGGTCGCCGCGGACGACGGCGCGGACTTCGTCGACCTGTACGAGCACACCGGCAAGCACACCGCGTGCGACGGCGCCGAGCGCGGCATCGGCGGCCTGTTGGAGAACTCCAAGCTCGACTTCCTCGGCACCGCCATCCCGTGGTACGCCCACCCCAACGAGAAGGGCCGCGACATCCAGGCCCGTCAGGTCACGGCGAAGATCGAGGCCGTACTCAACCGCTGACCCGCACCGCCACCCGACAGTTCCGGGCCGAACTCCCGTACGGCCCGGGGCTGTTGGCATTCCCCCTTCATGTTCATGGAACCAGCCATTCTGTACGCGCCGAACTCCCGCGCCCGCGGCAACGGGTAGACCTCACCGGAGCGCTCCGCGGCCTGCGCGGGGCGAACCGGAAGTGTCAACTCCCCGCCGCCAGAAGGAGATTCACCGTGTCCGAACAGATCCTCGTCCTGGACCCCTTCGGCCGGGACCCGGACGCCGAACACCGGACGCTGCGCGAGCGCGGTCCGGCCACCCTCGTGGACATCCTCGGCGTGCGCGCGTGGTCCGTCTCCGACCCCGCCCTCCTCAAGCAGCTCCTGACCGGCAAGGACGTGTCCAAGGACGGCCGCGCCCACTGGCCGGCGTTCGAGGAGACGGTCGCCACCTGGCCGCTCGCGCTGTGGATCGCGGTGGACAACATGTTCACCGCCTACGGCAAGGACCACAGCCGCCTGCGCCGCATGGTCGCCCCCGCTCTGTCCGCCCGGCGCACCGCCGCCCTCGCACCGTACATCGAGGCGCTGGTCGCGGGCCTGCTCGACCGCCTCGAAGAGCTGCCCGCCGACCAGCCCGTGGACCTGCGCGAGCACCTCGCCCACCCGCTGCCGATCGCCGTCATCGGCCGGCTCATGGGCCTGCCCGACGCCCGGCGCGACGAGTTCCGCGCCCTGGTCGACAACGTGTTCTCCACCCACCTCAGCGCCGAGGAGCAGGCCGCCAACACCGAGGCCCTCTACGGCGTACTGCACAAGCTCCTGGCGGACAAACGCGCCGCCCCCGGCGACGACATGACGTCCCTGCTGATCCAGACGCGCGACGAAGAGGGCGACGGCTCCCGCCTCAGCGACGCCGAACTGGGCGACACGCTCCTGCTGATGATCAGCGCCGGGTACGAGACCACGGTCAACGTCATCGACCAGGCCCTCTGCACACTCCTGTCCGACCCGGCGCAGCTCGCGCACGTACGGGAGGGGCGGTGCACCTGGCAGGACGTCGTCGAGGAGACCCTGCGGCACGAACCGGCCGTCAAGCACCTGCCGTTGCGCTACGCCCTCACGGACATCCCGCTCCCGGACGGGCGGACGATCCGCACCGGTGACGCCGTCCTCGCGTCCTACGCGGCGGCCAACCGCCACCCGGCCCTGCACGGAGACGCGGACCGCTTCGACGCCACCCGGACCGGCAAGGAACACCTGGCGTTCGGGCACGGCGTCCACTTCTGCCTCGGCGCACCCCTGGCGCGGCTCGAAGTCGCCACAGTCCTACGCCAGTTCTTCGACCGCTTCCCCGACGCGCGGCTCGTCGGCCGCCCCGAGGACCTGCCGCGCCTCCCGAGCCTCATCAGCAACGGCCACACCCACGTCCCCACCCACCTCCACCCACACCCAGGGCCGGACCACTGATTGACGCGGGGCCCTGGGCGCGACTCTCGTAGCCACGGCACGGTGTCTTGTGAGGCCATTGCGTCGGCCCGCCTCATCGCGGGGACTTCGCCACGTGTCCGATCGCGATGAGGCCGACACCGATGACCAGGAGCGATGGGGAGCTGAAGTTCGAACTCATCAGTATCAGGATCGCCCCTGCTCCCCACGGTCTGGGTTGCCCTACTCGCTGCTGGAGCCATCGACCGGGCATACGGCCAAGCAGCAGAGCGTGCACCCCGATGACGGCGAGGACCCAAGCGAGGACGACAAACACGAACGCCAGCACAAAGAGCATGAACAATCTGTCTCTCTCCCCCCCCCGGCTGGGCCGGCGACCCTGCGTGGTGATACGAAGGCTCGGCGTCGGCATGCGAAGGCCCGGGCCGGGTCATACACGAGGACTATGCCCTGCCCGGGGACGGTCCCTGCAATCCGGAGCGGATGTCCTGTCGGGGTGTCGACGGAGGGGCGTGGCGGGGCGGCGTTCCGGGAGCGCGGCCCAGACGGCTACGGCGACCACGCTCAGGATCAGCAGGAAGGTGAGGACGTCGAAGCCGCCGTGGAAGGCCGTCTCCGTGAGGTAGGTCGCGCCGGGCACCGTCGTCAGCAGCGCCATGGCGACCATCGAATCCGCGCGCTGGATGCCGATCTGGAGCAGGAACAGCGGTGCCGTGACCGCCGCGAGGCCGGTGACGGCCATGCCCGGCAGCCGCGCCGCCCAGTCCGGGCCGGGGCCTCCCTGCGCGTACAGGAGGATGCCGCCCGCCAGATACGTCAGGTGGAACCGGTGCGCGGTGGCACGGACCGGATCGACACCCCGGCGGCCCAACTCGGCGGAGGTGACGGCGAGACCGGACGCCCCGAACCCCGCGACACCCACCAGGGCGAGCCCCCACAGCAGGCCGCGCCCGGACGTGACCCCGCCGGACAGGGCCACCGCCACCGCCGCGCCCAGGACGATCAGGATGACGGCCGCCGACCAGCCCTTCGCGGAGGCCCGCTTCCCGTACCCCGCGAGAGCCAGCACCGCGACCGCCAGGGGCCCGACGGCCGCCTCCGCCCCGCTCGCCAGGGCGGCGGGGATCCAGGCGAGGGACGCGTAGAAGCCGAGGAAGGTGATCGCGGTGACGACGTTCATCAGCACGAGCAGCCGGCCCACGCGCCCCGGTGGGACGGTCACGTCGCCGCGTCGTGCGCGTGAGCGGACGGCGTGCACGACGTTGAAGATGAGCGCGGCCGAGGCGAACCCTACGCACGAGAGGTAGAGGCTCCCGGAGGAGTCGAGGCGGCCGGAGATGTACCCGTAACTGCCCGCTTGGAGCAGCACGGCGCCGATGATGCACAGGACGGGCATGGCTCAGCCGTCGCTCTCGGTGTCCGCGAGCCGGAACATGCCGCCCGCGTCCTCGATGTCGTGGAGCGTGGCCAGGCTGTGCCGCAGCAGGTCCGCGTCCTCGTGCACGAAGAACGCGATGCCGCACGCGCCGGTGGTCAAGTAGCGGTCCTTCAGGGGTTCGCCGATGACCGGCAGCCGCGCGATGCTGTGGAACCCGGGCAGCCGCCGCATGGTGCGCAGGCCGTCCATGGCCAGGAGGACGCCCGCGCGGTGCGGCCGCAGGAAGACCTTGGCCACGGTGCGGGCCGGGCCGTGCGGGAGGTCGAAGCGTTTGGCGAACTCCATTGGCCGCAGGAACCGTTCGGCCGTCAGATGCTGGTGGCTGTAGCCGTACGCGGCCTGGTACGGGTCGGGGGCCAGGCAGGGTCCCATCACCCGGGAGTTCACCTCGACGAGCCGGGGGCCGTCCTGCGTCAGCATGACCTCGGTGTGGGCCGCGCCCTCGCGTACGCCCAGGGCGTCGAGGCAGGCCGACACGTAGGCGACCAGCTCCTGTTCGGCGTCGGTGAACCCGGAACGGGAGATGATGTGGCGGAGCATCGGCGCGCCGTCCACATGGTCGATGCGTTCCGCGTACAGCTCCGCCAGCAGGTGTCCGCCGTCCATGCTCACGGTGTTGACGATGTACTGGGTGCCTTGCAGGAAGTCCTGGACGAGGTAGCCGCTGTTGACCTCCCCCATGAGATTGACGCGCCCCATGAACGCGCGGAACGCCGCGACGGCCTCTTCCGGGCTCCGGGCGATCAGGCAGCCGTCGCTCCCGGCGCTGTTGACGGGTTTGACGACGACCGGGAAGCTCCGGCGGTCGTCCAGCGCGGCGCGCAGTTCGCCCTCCGTGTGGACGAGCGTGGTGCGGGCGTGGGGCAGGCCGGCGTCGGCGAGCGCCCGCGTCATCAGGTTCTTGTCACGCCGGGCTTCGCGCAGCCCGTGGTCGTGGTGGGGCAGGCCGAGCCGCTGGGACAGTTCGTCGGCCAGGGTGACGCCGTACTCGCTGGCGGCGATGACGGTCCGTACGCCTCGGGCACGCAAGTACGCGGCGGTGGAGTCGAGTTCGGCGTGCTCGTAGCTCTTGGTGTGCTGGGCGGCGAGGCTGTCGGCGACCGGGGACAGGCCGGGTGTGTAGACGTGCACGCAGTCCGCGCCCTCCTCCCAGAAGGCGTCGGCCAGGGCGGCGCCGCTGGAGACGGGGTTGACGAGAGCGATCACGAGGCGATCCTTCCCATGCTGGTGAGGGGGGTGTGCGCGGTGGCGGACAGGTCGGCCGCCACGGCTTCGGCGTGCTGCGTGGAGGCGCGGAGGTAGTTGACGACGGGGAAGCGTGTTCCGGCGCAGGCGCCGAGTGCCCAGATGCGCTCGGCGCCGCCCTCCGGCGTGAGTCGTACGCGCAGGTCGTCACCGATGTCCGGCGGGGTGCCGTCCGCGCCGTCCGGGGCTTCGATGAGCAACTGGCCTTCTCTCACGGTGAGGTGGGGCGCGCGGTAGCCGGTGGCGCTGACGACATGGTCGAACTCCTGCTCCTGTCCGCCGGGCCACCTCACCTGCCATCCGTCCTCGGTCGGGCGGAGGGTGTCGGGGCGGGCCGGGGCCACCGTCATCTGGTTCCGGTCGATGGCGGCGAGGAGGAGGCGCGCGTTGTGCAGGGGGATGGCGGAGATGTAGCGCGCGATGAGGGGGCGGTAGCGCGCGAGAAGGCTGTCCCGCTGTCCTCTCTCCCAGCCGGAGGCGTGGGTGTTCAGGCTGTCGATCAGCTCGGCCATGAAGTCCTGCCACGGGATGTCGCCCGCGAGCGCCAACTGGGTTTCTTGGCGCAGGACTTGCTCTGCGGCCCTTTTCCCGGTGGGCGAGCGCACGGCGGCGACGGGGCCCGCCCCACGCCCTGCCCCACGCCCCGCCCCCCGCACCGCGCGCAGGAGGCGCAGGGCGAGCTTTCTGTCGAAGTCGGGGTCGCCGGGGCGCAGGGTCTTCCAGTCGTCGCCGGTCAGCCGCTCCGTGGGCATGCGGCGCAGGCGTGTGCGTACGGCGGGCAGGAGCGCGGAGGGCGATGTCAACGTCACCCGGCGCCCGGGCTGCCGGCACAGCACCAGGGCGGCGTCCACGGCCGAGAGCTTGCTGCCCATGACCAGGACCCGCGCGTCCTTGGGCAGCCGGCTCAGCCTGCGCGCCGGGTACACGGACGGGATCAGGCGGGGGTTCGTCAGGTGCGGCAGGAGTGGGGGCGGCACGACGGGTACGTCCGCGCCGAGGCAGAGGGCGATGTCCGTGCCCCGTACGACGGCCCCGGTGGACAGCGCCACGTCGTAACCCTGGGAGCCGGCGGACCGGCTGACGCCGTTCACCCGCCCCTTGACGTGACCGACGCGGACGCCGCGCCCGCGCAGGGCGTTCGCCGCCCGGACCAGGCGCTCGCGGCAGTACTGGCCGACGAGGTAGCGCGGAACGAAGTCGTCGCGGCCCACGGCGTGGCCGCGCGCGGCCAGATAGGCGAGGAAGTCGGACGGGCCGTCCGCCGTGAGCGACGTGACGTCCACGGAGGTGTTGCAGAGGAGGGCCGGATCGGTGACGCCGAACGCGGTGCCGAGCCCTTCCGTGCCCGGGCCCACCAGGACCACGCTGCCGATATCGGCGACGGTGGCCAGCTGGACCAGGAGGCCGGCCGCGGCCGCCCCCGTTCCGACGATGCCGATCCTTCTTCTCACTGGAACTCTTTCTGACATAGCCAGAGGGATTTCCGGCCGAACTGGCGAGGGTGCCGGCATGCGGTGCGACGCGACGGCAAAAGAACAACAGAGCCGAAGATCCGTCAAGCACTCCCCCGAGCCGGCCACCCCGGAGAGTGTGAACAGCGTCACTAAACGTCATGAGTGGTGACGGAAAATGATGGGCGCAATTTCCGGTGATACCGGGCATGTCCTCGTACTTCAGACTTCCCGGGGTAGAGATTTGGCCAGTTCGTATAGTGAGACGCTTGGCCGCCCACTGGGCATCCGCTACAAATATGCAGGTCACAGCGCTCCCTCTGGCGCCGCACAGCGAGGGGAGCCGCCTTCAGTACCGGGAGGCCCGGCCTCGGCCGGGGGCCCGCCGGGGGCCACCGCACCGGGCGGGCCTCGGACGTCCGCACCCCTCCCCGCGTTACGAAAGACGAAAGGACACTCGTGCGGTACCGCATATCGTCTTCTGTCGCCCACATATCCGGTCTCCTGCTGGAGAGCTATTCGCGGCTGCCCGCCGACGATTACCTGCGTTCCGACCACTGCTTCCGCTACCGCGCGTTCGGCAAAGCCCGGGTGAAGGGCGACCGTTTCCTCTGGGACGACGAGACGTCTTTCTTCCAGAGCGGTGAGATCAACAGTTATGCGGGCGATGTGGAACGCAGATTCGCGCCCCTCGGCGACGCGGCCCGGGAGTTCGCCGAGAACCTCGTCAACTCGCGCGCCGTACGGGAGATCGTGCTTGCCGAGGAGTTCGGTATCGGCTGCCACCAGATCCGTATCACCGCCGATGACGAGCACCCCGGTTTCCCCGCGCCGGAGGGGTTCCACCAGGACGGGTACGACCATGTCGCCGTCACGTGCGTGGCCGCCGAGAACGTCAGCGGCGGAATCTCGCTCGTGCGGGAGAAGAGCGCCGACGGCGACCTCCTCGCCGAACGGACCATGCAGGCGGGCGAGACGCTGTTCCTCGCCGACAAGGAAGTCCTGCACTACGTGAGCCCGATCACCCCGAAGATCCCGGGCACGCCCGCCGTCCGGGACGTCGCCGTCATCACCCTCACGCTCGGAGACACCGCACCGTGACCATCGCCTCCTACAGCATCCAGGACTGGCTTTTCGACCGCGCCCAGGGGCGGTTCGACCTCGACCTCGCCGAGAGCGGTGTCCAGTTCCGGCTGCTGCGCGACCTGCCGCTGGAACCCGACTGGGACCTCGACTACAGCCTGGACCGCGGCACGCCCGAACTCCGGTCCCGTATCGCCTCGTTGTACGAGGAGGCCGACCCGGCGAGCACCAGGGCCGCCGACCCGGACCGGCGGGACGTGATCGTCACGCACGGCGCCCAGGAGGCCCTGTACCTGCTGTACCGCTCCACGCTGACCGCCGGTGATCACGTCATCACGACCGCCCCGGGATGGCAGCAGGCATGGGAGGTTCCCGCGCACATCGGCTGCGACGTGACGGTCCTCGACTGGAGCCCCGGTGACCCGCTGGACACCGAGGCCCTGTCCGCCGCCGTACGCCCGCGGACACGGATGCTCATCCTCAACAGCCCCGGCAATCCCTCCGGTCAGACGTTGACCGAGCCCGAGTGGGAGGCCGTCCTGCGCGTGGCGCGGGCCCACGACATCCTGGTGGTGAACGACGAGGAGTACGCGCTGGACTTCGGCGACTCGGTCGTGCGCCGCCACCCGCGCGCGGTCTCGGTGTCGGGCCTCTCGAAGGTCTACGGCATGCCCGCCCTCCGCGTCGGCTGGGCCCACGGCCCGAGGGACGTCATCGAGCGCATGGTCAACTACAAGCGCTACACCACCGTGTCCAACTCGGTGGTGTGGGAGCGCGTGGCGGAGCGGGTGCTCGGCGAGCGGGAGCAGCACATCGCGCGCTACCGGTCCCTGGTCGCCCCCGGCCTCGACCAGTTGGAGGCGTTCGCGCGGGAGCACGCCGCGCACGTGAAGCTCGTACGCCCGCAGGGAACCCCGTTCGCCTGGCTGCGGTTCACGGACGTGCCCATCTCCTCCCAGGACTTCGCGGAGCGACTGCTGGAGCGGCACCGCACGCTCGTCATGCCCGCCGAGGTCTTCGGCGCGCGCGACGGCGTACGCATCAGCTACGCGCGGCCCGCCGACGTACTCGCCGAGGGGCTGCGGCGCGTGTCCGCGCAGCTCGCCTCCACCGTGTGAACCACCAGGCGGGCCGGTCGGCGTATTCCGCCGGCCGGCCCGCCCCGCCGTCCCCGCCCGGAAGCCCGGAAGCCCGGAAGGCGCGGTCGACGGACGACACCACCCCTGACCCTGCGAGATGTCCGAGGAACCACGCATGACAACGGACTCGACGGGCGCCCGGCCCGTCCCCGGCGAACCCGCCGCCGGCCCGGGCGCGAGCCGTCCCGCCGAAGGGACCCCGCCCCCACGGCTGCCCGCGGACAGCGGCTTCCGGGAGGACCTCGCCGTCGCCGGGCGGCTGACGGTACCGGTGGCCATGGGCTATCTGCCGCTCGGCGCCGCGTTCGGCATCCTCCTGGTGAGCCAGGGACTCCCCTGGTACTGGGCGCCGACGACGGCCCTGCTGGTGTTCGCCGGCTCCCTGGAGTTCCTGGCCGTCTCCATGCTGACGTCCGGCGTCGGACTCCCCGCGATCGCGATGACGACGTTCCTGGTCAACTTCCGTCATGTCTTCTACGGGCTGTCGTTCCCCCTGCATCTGCTGCGGGGACCCTGGCAGCGCGGCTACGGCGTCTTCGCGCTCACCGACGAGACGTACTCGCTGCTCGCCGCCAACCCCGACCAGGAGCTGACCGGCCGCCGCGTCACCCTCATCCAGCTCCTCAGTCACGGCTACTGGGTGCTGGGCAGTTGCGCCGGCGCGCTCGCCTCGACGGCGCTGCCGGACGGTGTCGAGGGCGTGGAGTTCGCGCTGACCGCCCTGTTCGTCGTCCTCGCCTGGGACCACGCCCGCGACCGCGCGAATCTGCGGCCCGTGCTGTACGGCCTGATCTCTTCGGCGGTGGCCATGCTGACCGGAGGGGATCAGTTCCTGACGGTCGCGGTCGCCTGCTTCCTGCTGCTGCTCGTCGGTGACTACGCGACAACGAGGTCCACGCGTGCCTGAGACCACATATCTGCTCGCCGCCGTCCTTGTCATGGCCGGCGTCACGTTCGCCCTGCGCGCCGCGCCGTTCGTCCTGCTGCGCAAGTCCGCCGGGTCACCCCTGTTGCAGTACCTGCGCACCTCTCTACCTCCGGGCATCATGGTGATCCTCGTCGCCTACAGCGTCCACGACGTCGACTTCACGCACCGCCCGTACGGGCTGCCCGTCGTCGCCGGCGTCCTCGTCTGCGGAGCCGTCTACCACTGGCGCCGCAGCCCGCTCGCGGCGATCGTCCTCGGCACGGGAACGAACATGGTGCTTCTGCACATGCTCTGACCCACCGATTAATCGACCCACTGGTCCCGCGGCCCGCCGACCCGCCGACCCGCCGGGCATGGGGGCCGCACGCACAGTCGGCCCCTGAACTATGTTGCCCCGCCACATGTGCGCCTGACCTGCTGCTTCCTACGGTGTGCCGATACGTACCCGTCCCCACCGCACACGAGGAAGTGGCGCACATGGCCTCCGGAACCAGTACTCCCCCCACGCCCGCCAGACTGCCCAGGATCGTCGCCGCCAGTCTCATCGGCACGACGATCGAGTGGTACGACTTCTTCCTCTACGGCTCCGCCGCCGCCCTGGTCTTCAACAAGCTGTTCTTCCCCGAGTCCGACCCGCTCGTCGGCACGCTCCTGTCGTTCCTGACGTACGCGGTCGGGTTCGCCGCCCGCCCGCTCGGCGCGCTGGTCTTCGGGCACTACGGCGACCGGCTCGGGCGTAAGAAGCTGCTGGTGCTGAGCCTGTTGATGATGGGCGGCGCCACGTTCGCCATCGGGCTGCTGCCCACGCACGCCACCGTGGGGTCGGCCGCGCCGGTACTGCTCACCATGCTGCGGTTGATCCAGGGCTTCGCCCTCGGCGGCGAGTGGGGCGGAGCGGTCCTGCTGGTGTCCGAGCACGGGGACGCCGCGCGCCGCGGGTTCTGGGCGTCGTGGCCGCAGACCGGCGCGCCCGCCGGGCAGTTGCTCGCCACCGGTGTGCTCTCCGCGCTGACCGCGCTCATCTCGGACGCCGCGTTCACCTCTTGGGGCTGGCGTATCCCGTTCCTGCTGTCCGGGGTGCTGGTGCTGGTCGGTCTGTGGATCCGCCTGTCGGTCAACGAATCCCCGGTGTTCAAGGAGGCCCTGGCCCGCGCCGAGGCCCGTAAGGCGGCCCAGAGCGAGGCCGTCGAGAAGATGCCGCTGGTCGCGGTGTTGCGCCACCACTGGCGCGATGTCCTGGTCGCCATCGGCGCCCGCATGGCCGAGAACATCAGCTACTACGTCATCACCGCCTTCATCCTCGTCTACGCCACCACCTCCGCCGGCCTGTCCAAGCAGACCGCGCTCAATGCCGTACTCATCGCGTCCGCCGTGCACTTCGCCGTCATCCCCGCCTGGGGCGCCCTCTCCGACCGGATCGGGCGGCGCCCGGTGTATCTGCTGGGCGCGGCGGGCGTCGGACTGTGGATGTTCCCCTTCTTCTCCCTCATCGACACGGGCGGCTTCGGCGCGCTGCTGCTCGCCGTGACCGTCGGACTGGTGCTGCACGGCGCGATGTACGCCCCGCAAGCCGCGTTCTTCTCCGAGATGTTCGCCACCCGCATGCGCTACTCGGGGGCGTCGATCGGCGCGCAGTTCGCCTCGGTGGCCGCCGGGGCACCCGCTCCGCTCATCGCCACGGCGATGCTGGAGAGCACCGGCAGCTCCACCCCGATCGCCCTCTACGTGATCGGCGCCGCGCTGCTGACGCTGCTGGCCGTGGGCGTCGCCAAGGAGACCCGCCACCGCGATCTCACCGCCGTCGACGGCCCCGAGGAGACGGAGGCGGGCGCCGGCGCCGACATCCCCGGAGCCTCGCGGGAGGCGGGCGCGCACCGCGTCTGATCTCCCGCCGCCGCGAACTCCCCGCGCGGCCCGCCCCCGTGACCCCGTACGCACCCCGCGTACGGGGTCACGGTATGTCCGGGCCCGCCAACCGGTGCAGCCGCAGCGCCAGTTGGATCTCCAGGGCGCGGGCCGGGCTCTGCCAGTCGGGGCCGAGCAGCCGCCCGATGCGCTCCAGGCGCTGCGCGACGGTGTTGACGTGGACGTGCAGGGTGTCCTTGGTGCGGGCGGGACTCATCCCGGAGGCGAAGTAGGCGTCGAGGGTGCGGACGAGGTCGGTGCCCCGGCGCCGGTCGTAGGTGACGATCTCGCCGATGGTGCGCCGGACGAAGCCGCCGATGTCGCGGCTGCCGGAGAGCAGCAGGCCGAGGAAGCCGAAGTCCTCCGCCGCCGCGCCCTGCCCCGCCCGGCCGAGCAGGCGCAGCGCGTCCAGGCAGCGGCGGGCCTCCCCGTACGCGGCGCTCGCCGTCTCGGGCAGCGCGGCGATGCCGGTGACGGGGGCGGACGCGCCGACGGTGACGCTGTCGTGGATGGCGGCGGACAGTCTGCGGGCGACACGGGCCGCGAGGTCGGAGGCGGTGGTGTCGCCGCGCAGCGGCAGCAGCAGGACCGTGCCGCCGTCGCGGGCGGCGGCCAGCCCGTGCCGGGTCGCCGCCAGATGGTTGGCGGCGGACCACAGGCGGCGCCGGGCGGCGGACTCCTCCTCCGCGTCGGCCTCCGCGCTCTCCAGGCGGGCGGCGAGGACGACGTGGGTGGCGTCCAGGTCGGCGTGCAGGCGGGCGGCGCGCTCGCGCAGCAGGCGCGGATCGCGGTCGCGGGCGTCGAGCAGGTCGTCGAGGAGTTCGCCCCGTACCCGCTGTTCGGCCTCGGAGGCGGAGCGCCGGGCGAGCAGCAGCAGGGACGTGACCATCGCGGCCCGCTCCAGGGTGCGCTGGTCGACGGGGTCGAGGGGCCCGTGGCCGCGCAGGACGAGCGCGCCGAGCAGTTCCTCGCCGGCGGCGACCGCGGCGACCCAGTCGGCGCCTCTGCGTACGGCGTGGCCCTCGGCGCGGGATGCCTCCAGGGCCTCGCCGGGCGCCGCGTCGGCGTCGGTGAACGCGACGGTGCTGTCGAGGACCTGGGAGACGGCGGCGGCCACATCGTGCACGCCGCCGCCGCGCAGCACCAGTTCCGCGAGCCGGTCGTGGACGTCGGAGGCCCGCTCGATGACGCCGCTGCGGTCCTGGATGATCTCGTTGGCCCGCTCCAGTTCACCGAGGGCGGCACGGGTCTCGGCGAGCAGGTTCGCCGCGTCGATGGCCGCCGCGGCGAGCGCGGCGAACGAGCCGAGCAGCGCGATCTGCTCCCGCTCGAAGACCCGGGCGCGCCGGTCGGCCGCGAACAGGACGCCGATGACGTGCGGGCCCAGCATGAGCGGCACGCCGAGGATGGCGACGAGCCCTTCGTCGTGGACGCCCTCGTCGATGGTGTGGGTGTGCTGGAAGCGGACGTCCTGCGCGTAGTTCTCGGTGACGTACGGGCGGGCCGTCTGGGCGACGAGGCCGCCGAGCCCCTCGCCCATGCCGAGCCGCAGTTGCTGGAAACGGGCCGCGACGGAGCCCTCGGTGACGCGCATGTAGGTGTCGCCGCGCGCCTGGTCGTTGAGGGTGAGGTAGGCGACGTCCGTACCGAGCAGGGAGCGGGCGCGCTGCACGATGGCCTGGAGGACGGAGTCCAGGTCGCGCAGGCCCGCCAGGTCGTGGGCCGTCTCGAACAGGGCCGACAGTTCGGCCTCGCGGCGCCGGCGCCCCTCCATCTCCTCCCGCACTCCGAGCGCGAGCCGCTTGGCCCGCTCCAGCGCGGCGATCCGCGCGGGCGGGGCTCCTTCGGCGCGGGCGAGCAGCGCGGGCTGTTCGTACGCGTCGGCGGAGGCGCCCCGGGCGAGCAGCTCCAGGAACGGCGCCTCGGCGTCCGCGTGGGACGCGTCGGCGGCCGGGCGGGGCGCCGGGGACCGCGGGGCCGCGGACGGCGCCGGATCGAAGGCCGCGGGTGAGCGCGGTGGATGGTGCGACATGCTCAACAGGATTACCCGCCGTACGGCCGGCCCCGCCAGCCCTGTGGACAACTCAGGAGTTCACGAAAATCCGCTCACCCACACGAGTGAGCCGCGTTCATCGCGTCCGCTCAGTGCGCGGTCCAGCCCCCGTCGAGCACAAGCGACGCCCCGGTCATGAACGACGCGGCCGGCCCGCACAGATACGCCACGGCCGCCGCGACCTCGTCCGGTTCGATGAGCCGCTTGAGGGCGCTGTCCTGCAACAGCACCTCGCTCAGCACCCGTTCCTCCGGGATGCCGTGGGCGGCGGCCTGGTCGGCGACCTGCCGTTCGACGAGGGGCGTGCGAACGTAACCGGGGTTCACGCAGTTCGAGGTGACGCCGTGCGGGGCGCCTTCCAGGGCGGCCGTCTTGGAGAGCCCTTCGAGGCCGTGCTTGGCGGCGACGTACGCGGACTTGAACGGCGAGGCCCGCAGCCCGTGCACCGACGACACGTTGACGATGCGGCCCCACCCCTGCCCGTACATGTGCGGCAGGGCGCCCCTGATCAGGCGGAACGGCGCCTCCAGCATCACCGTCAGAACGGTGTGGAAGACGTCGGGCGGGAACTCCTCCAGGGGCCGTACGAGTTGCAGGCCCGCGTTGTTGACGAGGATGTCGGTGCCGGCCGCGGCCGACTCGGCGGCGTCGAGGTCGGTGAGGTCGAGGACGTACGGTTCGATACCGTCGGCCTCCCCGGCGAGCACGTCGAGGCCGGCGGCGTCCCGGTCCACCGCCCTGACCTTGGCTCCCGCGGCGGCCAGCCGCAGGGCGCAGGCCCGGCCGATGCCGCTCGCGGCGCCGGTGACGAGTGCGGTGCGTCCGCCGAGGTCGAGCGGCGCGTCGGTGGGGGCGGTCGCGGGGGCGGCGATGGCGGGGGTGTGCGGGGTCATACTCCGCACCCTAGGCAGCCGCCGGGCCCCGCCCGATGTGGTCAGCACCCATACTTCAGCCCTCGGCCATGGTCTCGAACCATGTCGGTCCGTCCGTCTGGGCCTCCATGCGCCTGCGCGGTGTTGCCGCGCGTCTCCCCTTCATCAACGAGCGGTTCGGCGTCCAGTCTCCGTTCCGCCACTTCGCAGCGCGTTGGTTGACATCCCTTCGGGACTCTCCGGGGACTTTGAGCCTGTTTCAGGGCGAAGACACCGTCCTTCACTTTCCCTGGATCGGCACCTTATGTCAGGGTTCCTCCCGCACCCGACAGACAGCCCAACAGGGCAGCCGATCCGACCAGTTGGAGGGGGCTCACCATGATCGCCAGACGCATAACCAGCGGCTTCGCCGCCACACTCACGACAGGGGCTCTCCTCCTCGCCGCCGCATCACCGTCAGCAGCCGACGTGACGACGAACCCCACGCAGACCGCGCAGCTCATCGAAGAGGTCACCGGCACACAAGATCTGGCGGCCTCCCATCCGACTCCAGGCACTGCTGCGCACAGCGCCTACGACATTGACGGCATCCGTGCCACAGTAGACGCGCCCAAGAAGGCATCCGGGAAGGTGAAAGCCGTCGCTCCCGACGGCAGTACCCTCGCTCTCTCCCTGCCCGAGATGCAGGACAGCCAGGGCACGAAGGCAGGCGTGGGCACCATCGTGTACCCGGCCACGCACGACGCGACCGACGTCGCTGTTCAGCCGACGGTCGACAGCGGTGCGCGAGCCGTAGTTGTGCTCCGAGACTCCACAGCTCCCACCACGTACTCGTTCGACGTGGATCTGAGTGATGGCATGCGCCTCGTCCCAGACGGAGCCACCGGCGGATACCTCATCGTCCAGGGCGATCCTGAAGGGCTTGCCATCAGGGGTGTCATCGAGCCGGCCTGGGCCACAGACGCGAACGGCGTCAGCGTTCCGACGCACTACACACTGAACGGCACCACACTCACCCAGACCATCGAGACAACACCGGGCACCGCGTACCCGGTGGTCGCAGACCCGAAGATCAGCTTTGGCTGGTTCGTGTACGCCAAGTTCAGCAAGTGGGAGACCAAGACCATCGCCAAATACGTTCGGGCGGGCGATGCCGCCGTCGCCGCATGCCAGAAGCTGCCCCGGTCTTTCCGTGGTGTTCTGCTGCGCACGATGTGCCGCGGCGCAGTGGCTACGATCGGCAAGAGCCTGCAGAGGACGTTCAAGAACGCCGCCAAGAAGCATCGGTGTGTACAGATGAGGACCACTTACAACGGCTGGCCGGCAGGCTGGAAGGGCATCACGTGCTGAGCGCCTCCCCCCGCCCCCCGCAGCCCGAGCGCCCGTCCGTCAAGTCAGCACTCAGAGACGCCGGCATGGCCGCGCTCATCGTCCTCGGCGTGCAGTTCGCCTACGAGCACTCCCTGAGCTGGCAGGACGTATACATCTCTGCCGCAGTCGGGCTGCTGTGCCTCCTCGTTGAGGTCATCCTCAGACGCCGATCCAGGCGCCGCTGACCCAGCACCCACAGCCGCCCGGCAGGCGCTCCCATCCCATGCGGGACATTCGGGGGCTCCTGACCGGATCGCCTCATCCCCTCATGTCGACAGGTCGCCAGGGCCCGGCCGGGCCGCCGAGCAGCCCTCGAACCATGTCGGTCCCTCCGTCTGGGCCTGCTTGATGCGGAACATGCAGTGCTCGTCCATCGGCGGCAGCGCGTCGAGGGCGAACCAGTCGACCTCCAGGGACTCCTCGTCGTTGACGCGGGCCTCCCCGCCGACGGCGCGGCAGCGGAAGGTGATGTCCATGAACTGACAGCGGTCGCCGTTGGGGTAGGTGACCGGGCTGCGCAGCGCCTCGACGAGGACGACCCCCTCGGGCACGCAGCGCACCCCGGTCTCCTCCTCCACCTCGCGGCGCGCCACGTCCGCCGGCTGTTCACCCGGCTCGGCGATACCGGCGGGCAGCGCCCAGCGACCGGTGTCGGCCCGGCGGCCGAGCAGGAGCCGGCCCTCGTCGTCGAAGACCACGGCGGTGACGCCGGGCAGATACAGCAGTTCGTGACCGGCGGAGGCCCTGATGGTGCGGATGTACTCAGGAGTCGGCATGCCACCGACCCTACCGAGCCCGCCCGCCCCGCCCGCCGACCCGCTCAGTCGACCTACCGCTCAGGCCCTCGCCGACCCGCTCAGCCAGCCCCTCAGCCCCCCGGCCGCCTCAGCCGTCCTGGCGCCGCGCCCTGCGGGACCGTACGAGCGTCCAGGCGAGGCCCCCCGCGCCGAGAGCCGTCAGCAGGGCCTCGGGCCAGGCGCCCGCGCGCGTGGCGGGCGTGAGCGAGGTGCGCCGGGGGACGTCGGCGAGCAGCGTGTCGGCGACGAACATGCCGGTGTGCTGCGCGACGGAGCCGTCGGGACGGATCACCGCGCTGACGCCGCTGGTGACCGGGACCATGACCGCGCGGCCGTGTTCGACGGCACGCACCCGGTCCATGGCGAGCTGCTGGTAGGTCATCTGGCTGCGCTCGAACGTGGCGTTGTTGCTGGGCACCGACAGGATCTGCGCCCCGGCCCGCACCTGGTCGCGGACCACGTCGTCGAAGGCGGCCTCGTAGCAGGTGACGTTGCCGATCTCGGTGCCCCCCATGTCGAAGACGACGGCCTTCTTGCCGGGCACGAAGCTGCCCGCGCGGTCGACGTCCTTGCTGAAGATCCGGAAGAAGCTCCGGTACGGCATGTACTCGCCGAACGGCTGGAGGTGCCGCTTGTCGTACGTGGCGCCGGGGCCCTTGACCGGGTCCCACTGGATGAGCCGGTTGCGGGTCGTGCCGTCCTTGAGGGTGACGACCGCGCCGACGGAGATCGGGGCGCCGACCGCCTCGGCCGCCTTCTGGATCTCGTCGTAGGCGTCCATGTTGACGTACGGGTCGATGTCGGAGGAGTTCTCCGGCCACAGCACGAGGTCGGGACGCCGTGTCTCACCTGCCTTGACGCGCGCGGCGAGCTTCATCGTCTCGCGTACGTGGTAGTCGAGGACGGCCCGGCGCTGGGCGTTGAAGTCGAGGCCCATACGCGGCACGTTGCCCTGGATGAGCGCCACGCGCGCGGTGCCGTGCTCGGCGGACGTGGCGACGAGCGGCGTGGCGGCGGCGCCCGCGACGACGGGCAGGACGGCGCAGGCCGCGGCGGCGGCGAGCGACCGGTCCCGCAGCGTCGCGCCCAGCGAGGTCCGGGCGCCGCTGCCCGGGGCGTCGGGAGCCTCACCGTCCCGCGCGGCGCGCAGGGACCGCAGGCGCAGGGCGCAGGCGGTGAGCCCGAAGCCGCACAGGACGACGGCGAAGCCGAGCAGGGGCGTGCCGCCGAGCGAGGCGAGCGGCAGGAAGACGCCGCTGGGCTGGCCGAAGGCGATCTTGCCCCAGGGGAAGCCGCCGAACGGGAAGCGGGCGCGCAGCGCCTCGTCCGCGATCCACACCGCGCTCGCCCACAGCGGCCACAGAGGCAGCCGGGACACCAGGGCGATGCCGAGGCCCGCGAGGGCGAGGATCAGCGCCTCGGCGACGGCGAGCGCGAGCCAGGGCAGCGGGCCGACGTCGACGCCGGTCCACGACAACAGCGGCACGAGGTACGCGAGCCCGAAGACCAGCCCGAGGCCGAACCCGGCGCGCGCCCGCCGCCCGTGCACCGCGAGCCCGAACAGGGCGATCGACACGGGCGCGAGCCACGGCAGTTCCCGGGGCGGGAACGTGGCGTACAGGAGCAGCCCGGCGACGGCCGCGAGGCCGACACGTGCGAACCGCCGCGGGTTCAGGCGGCGAGCGGGCCGGGCTGCGGGCTCGTCGGAGGGGACGACGGGAGGGGCGGTGGCGGTCACCCGGGGAGTGTACGGCGCGCACCTGTCCGTACGACACGGCGGTGGCGGGGCCGTCACCTGGGGCGATCGGGGGCGCACAAGGGGCGGCCGAGGGGCGCCCGCGGGGGCGCGTCGTCACCCTCTTGGGTGATCATCGGGAGTGCGCGGTGCTGCGCGCCGACACCCGGCGCTCGCTTCGTGATCATGTGCCGCGTGATCCATCGACCCCACCGCCTCCCCCGCCGGCGCCGCGCGCTGCTCGCCGGGGGCCTCGGCGTCCTCACTCTGCTGTCCGTCCAGCCCGCGTCCGCCGTCGGCACCGCCACGGCCGCGCCCCGGCCGACGACCCGGGCGGAGGCCGGCACGAACGCGTACCTGGACGCGGTCCGCTCCGACCCGCGTCTGCTGCGCCGCTTCTTCGAGAAGCTGCCCAAGGGTGGTGACCTGCACAACCATCTGTCGGGTGCGGTCTCGACCGAGTATCTGATCCAGCTGGCCGCGCAGGACGGCCTGTGCATCGACAAGACGGACACGGCGGTCGCCCCGCCGTGCGGTCCGGGCAAGCGGCCCGCCGCCGACGCGCTCAGGGACCGCACCTTCCACCAGGAGCTGGTGCGGGCCTGGTCCATGCAGGACTTCCCGGCGAGCGGGAACGGGCACGACCACTTCTTCGACGCGTTCGGCAAGTTCGGCGAGGTGACCTGGCGCCACCGCGGCAAGCTGCTCGCCCAGGTCGCCGACGAGGCGGCGCGCCAGAACCAGTTCTATCTGGAGACGATGGTCTCGCCCGCGTCGGACGGCGCGAAGGCGCTCGCCGCCGAGGTCGGCTGGGACGACGACCTGGAGCGGCTGCACGCCAAGCTCGTCGACGGCGGGCGGCTCGACAAGCTGGTCCGCGAGGCCGGCAAGGAGGCGGACGACGGGAACGCCGAGTTCCGCAAGGCCGCGCACTGCGGCACGGACCGGGCGCGTCCGGGCTGCCGGCTGCCGGTGCGCTGGATCTCGCAGGCGTCGCGGGGCAGCGCGCCGGAGCGGGTGTTCACACAGCTCGCGCTCGGGATGCGGCTCGCCGAGCGCGACCACCGCTTCGTCGCCGTCAACCTCGTACAGCCCGAGGACTGGGACAGCTCGCTGCGCGACTACAGCCTCCAGATGCGGATGGTGCAGTACCTGCGGGGCGTCTACCCGAAGGCGCACGTCACGCTGCACGCGGGCGAGCTGTGGCCGGGCCTGGTCAAGCCGGAGGACCTGAAGTTCCACATCAAGGAGGCCGTCGAGGTGGCCGGCGCCGACCGCATCGGGCACGGCGTCGACCTGGTCCACGAGGACGACTGGCGGCGCACGGCGCGCACGATGGCGGCGCGTGAGACGGCGGTCGAGGTCCCGTTCACGAGCAACGCGCAGATCCTGAAGGTGCGCGGCGCGGACCACCCGTTCCGCACCTACCGCGCCTACGGCGTGCCCGTCGTCCTCGCCACCGACGACCAGGGCATCTCGCGCATCGACATCAGCCACGAGTACCGGTACGCGGCCACCACGTACCACCTGTCGTACCCGGAGCTGAAGGACCTGGCGCGGGCCTCGCTCGAATACGCGTTCCTGCCGGGCGCGAGCCTGTGGCGGGGCAACCCGACGCGTGAGCACTACACGTTCGTGGCGGCCTGCCGGGGCCAGCGTCCCGGTGTGGGCGTGCCCGGACCGCGCTGCCGTGCGGCGCTCGCGGCGAGCCCGAAGGCACGCCTGGAGTGGCGGCAGGAGATCGCGTTCCGGCAGTTCGAGAGCACGTACGGCTCCAGGCGCTGACCCCGACGCTCCTGTGATGTCCCCGGCGGCGGGGCGGTCCCACGAGGGGGCCGCCCCGCCGCCGTCGTACGGAGGGGCGGCGCCGGCAACGCGCGGTCGTACGGCGGGGGCCGCGCGCTGCTCTAGGCTGCCCGCCGAAGCGAGGGGCGAGGACAGGGAAGACGACGTGAGCGAGTTGCCCGAGGACCGTCATCTGGCCGCCGCTGCCGTGCAGTTGATGGACGCGCTGTCGGATGTGACGCTGGATCAGCGGCAGGTGCTCCACTCCTGGGTACGGTGGTGCGCGCGCCGGTTCGAGGTACGGGCGGCCGGGGTGCTGCTGGCCGGGCCGGACGGCGCGCTGCGGGTGGCGGCGGCCACGGAGCCGGGGATCGAGGCGTTGCAGGAACTGGCGGCGGACTCCGGCGAGGGGCCGGGCCCGTGGTGCGTACGGTCGGGTGCACCGCAGGTGGTGCGGGACTTACGCGGACGGCGCGACCGCTGGCCGCGCTATGGGGCGGCGGCGGACGAGTCGGGCGTCACGGCAGTGGCCTCGCTGCCGTTGCGGCGCCCGGGCGGGCCGGTGCGCGGGGCACTCGACCTGTTCGCCGCGGCCCCGGACGCGCTGTCGACGGAACGGGTCGAGGCGGCGCGGACGCTGGCGCGTGCGGCGGCGCTCGCGCTGGACCGGCGGGACGCCGCACTCGCCGCGCAGCGGACCATCGCCCAGCTCGAACACGCCCTGCACAGCCGGGTGTTGGTCGAGCAGGCCAAGGGCGTGCTCGCGGAGCGGTGGCGTACGGACGTGGACAGCGCGTTCGACCGGCTGCGCACGTACGCGCGCTCCCGGCGCACGCCGCTGGACGACGTGTGCCGCGCGGTGGTGGGGCGCGGCGAGGACACGGACCCGTTCACGGCGTAGGCGCTTCCGGGGTCCCTTCGGTGCGCGTCAGGCGCCGGTTGACGACGAGGACGGCGAGGTGCGCGGCGACGGCCGCGATGACGATGAGCGGCATCTGGTCGTGGGCGTCCTTGCCCATCAGCAGGACGGTCAGCACGGCGCTGCACAGGGGCAGACCGGTCACCGCCGTGGTCGCGGCGCAGATGCCGAGGGCGAGGGCGGGCGCGGCGCCGAGGCCGGGCAGTCCGGCGCAGGCCAGTGCGGCGGCTGCGCCGAGCAGGACGGCGGGGAAGATCGGGCCGCCGCGCAGGCTGCCGAGGCTGATGCCCCAGGCGAGGCCCTTGCAGGCGACCAGCGCGAGGAGCGCGCCGACCGACCAGGCGCCCGGGTCGGCGGCGAGGTCGCCGAGCGCGGCCTGTCCGGAGAGCGCGGCCTCTTCCGGGGAGCGGCCGCTGAGCAGGGCGTAAGCGGTGAGGCAGACGCCGACGGCGAGCGCGCAGCCGAGGGTACGGGGGCCGGTGGCGCGGGCGGCGGTCCAGGTGGCGGTGGTGCGGCCGAGGCGGCGGGCGAGGGCGATCCCCACGGCGATGAGCGCGGCGAGCGGGACGCCCCACAGGAAGTCGCCGGCGTCGGGGAGGTGGTCGGCCGGCACGTGCGGCAGGGCGAGGCCGCCGATGGCGAGGCCGGTCCAGTGCCCGAACCCGGTGAAGACGACGGCGCCCGCCGCGCTCGCGGTGAGGCAGGGCAGCAGCAGTGCGGCCAGCCGGGGGCCCGCGAGTCCGGCGCTCTCGACGACGAGGATCGCGGCGACGACCGGGCCGCCCAGGATGGTGGAGATCGCGGCGGTGGAACCGGCGGTGGCGATGAGGGCGACGGCCTGCGGATCGCGTACGTCACCGATGCGGCGGACGGCGAACAGGGCGAGGCCGCTGCCGACCGCCATCAGCGGCGCCTCGGGGCCGAGGACCACGCCGAGGGGCAGGGTGGCGAGGGCGGCGAGGACGACGCCGGGCAGTTCGCGGGGGCCGATGGGGGCGCCGCCGAGGCCGTTGACGGGGAGGTGGCCGCCGCCGCCCGGCATGCGGGTGACGATCGGGGCGAGGATCGCGCCGGCCAGGGCGAGGGCGGGCAGGGGCCACCACCAGGGGGCGCGGTCGTAGCCGGCGGCTTCGGGCAGCGCGGTCCATACCTGGTGTTGCAGCCAGTGCTGGAGGCCTACGAAGAAGAAGCAGGCCAGGGCGATGGGGATGCCGAGCAGGAGGGACAGGAGCAGGACGCGCAGATATCTCGGGCTGAGCAGCGTCTGCGTCATGGGCGGTGCCCTGTGGTGGGGGTGGCGTCCTGTACGTACCGGGCCATGCCCCCATCCAAGGCGGCCCGCGCGCCGAACGCCCGCCACGCTAGCCCAATCGTGCCTCTCAAGGCCGAAGGCCGAAAGCCGGCGCTCAGGTCAGCCCCCTCAGGGGCGCGGGGAACTGCGCGGCCAGCCCAGACGAAACCCGCACCCGGCGACAAACCCTGGCTCCGCCCCAGACCCCGCTCCTCAATCGCCGGAGGGGCTTGAATTACCGGCGCTGAGACCAGCCCCCTCAGGGGCGCGGGGAACTGCGCGAGAAGCCCCACCGGGGCTGCACCCGAGGCACAACGTGCACTCACCCGGCGCTGGGGCGCCGCACACGAAGAGCCAACCCCCGTTCAAACCCGCCGCACCGCACTCCGCGCCACAGACGAAAGCAAGGACCCGATGGCGATGCCGATGAGGAGATAGACCCCCGCCGTACCGAACGCGGCCGCCGACGTCGCCCCCCACGTGAACGGCAGCAACACCATGATCGCGGTGGCGAGCCCGACGATCCAGACGAAGAACCGCTCGGGACGCGGCGTACCGACGACGAGCAGATGAAGCAGCGCCGTGGCAAGCAGCGCAGCGACAGCCGCTCCCCCGGCCAGCGCCCCGGTCGTCGCGTTCCCCATCGCCCCGTCCCCCTCGGGCGCGAACACGGCGATGCCGAGCACCCCGCGTACGAGCATGAGCGCGACGACGGCGGTGAGCGCGGCGACCACGGCGGTCATGACACCGCCCGCCCACAGCCGCCCCGCGTCGACACGGGGCCCTTGGGGCCGCGGAGGCAGGGGCTCGGACGCCGGCGGAGGAACGCTGTAGTGCGTGCTCGACCGGCCGTAGGGACTGTTCGGAGATTCCACGGCGGTTCCTTCGGTCCTGGTGCGGGTGGTCCCGATGCGGGACGGAAAGGGCGGACGGGCGATCCGCCCGGAGTTCGTCAGGGCGTGCTGTCGTGCCAGGTCAGAGACGGTGACGCAGGGCGGCTTCCATGGCCGGAAGTATCACCCGCCCCCCAGACGCCCGCATGTCGGACGGCGGCCCTCGAATGGCGGTGTCGCGGTATTGCGGTGACGCTGAGGAACGTACGCCCGTGCCCGGACCGGAAGCAGGAGCCTGTGACGGACGACGACGAACTACGGGAGTTGCGCGCGCGGTTGGCGACGCTGGAGGCGGAGCGGGACGCGCCCGTGCGGCACCACCGGGCGCGCTCGTGGTGCGCGGCGGTGCTGATCCTCGTCGGGTGTGTGCTCGCGCCGCTGTCCGTGGTGGCGGCGTGGGCGGCGGACGAGGTGGGCGACACGGACCGGTATGTGGCGACGGTGGGCCCGCTGGCCTCGGACCCGGCGGTACAGGAGGCGGTCGCCGGCCGGGCGACGGACGCGCTGATGACCCGTATCGACGTGGGGACCCTGCTGTCGGGGGTGGCGCCGGGCGAGCGGCCCCGGCTGGAGAAGGCGCTCGGCCGGCTCGGTAACTCGCTGGAGGGCGCGGTCCGTGACTTCGTGCACGACAAGGCGCTGACCTTCACCCGGTCGGACGCGTTCGAAGGGGTGTGGCGGCAGGCCAACCGGCAGGCGCACAGCGCGTTCGACAAGGCCCTCACCGGCAAGGGCGGCGGCGCGGTCCGGCTGAAGGGCGACGACGTCACGGTCGATCTGGGGCCGGTCGTGGAGCAGGTGAAGGCACGGCTGGTGGACGCGGGGATGACGGCGGCGGGCCGTGTGCCCGAGGTGCACGCCGAGTTCACGGTCCTCACGTCCGAGAACGTCTCCCAGGTCAGAACGTATCTGCGGGTGTTGCAACTGGCCGGAACCTGGCTGCCCGTGCTCGCTCTGGTACTGCTCGCCGCGGGCGTGCTCCTCGCCGTGCGCAGACGGCGGGCGCTGGTGGCCGCCGCGCTGGCGACGGCGGTGGCGACCGGGCTGCTCGGCATCGGGCTGCGTGTCTTCCGCGCGATCTATCTGGACCGGCTGCCCGCCGACGTCTCGCAGGACGCGGGCGCGGCCGTCTACGACACGATGACGCACTTCCTGTTCACGGCCGTACGGATGGTCGTCGCGCTCGGCGCGGTCGTGGCGCTCGGCGCGTGGCTGAGCGGGCCGGGGCGGCGGGCCGGGGTGCTGCGCGGCCTGTGGGGGTCGGGGATCGGCGCGGTGCGCGCGGGCGCGGAGCGGGCGGGGCTGCGTACGGGCCCGGTCGGTCCCTTCGTGCGCCGGTTCCGGACGTGGTGCGTGTGGGTGGCCGTCGCGGCAGCGCTGGTCGTGTATCTGCTCTGGCCGCATCCGACGGGCTGGGTGGTCGTCGGTGTCGCCCTGTGTCTGGTGGGCGTGCTCGCCGTCGTCGAGTTCCTGGGCGGCCCGCCCGTACCGGACGCGGAGTCCGGCGGCTCCTCCCCCGCCCCGCCCGCACCCGGCCCATGACCCCTCGCCCCGTCCCCGATCCCCGTCCGCATACGCGTTGTCCGTACCCGTAACCGAGCCCTGGAGACGTCTGTCATGCGTATCCCCCGGACCTGTGCCGCTCTTGCCGCGAGTCTGCTGGTCGCGTCGCTCGCCACGGCGTGCGGCGGTGACGACGGGAAGAAGGCCGACCCGATGCGCGACCAGCAGTGGGCGCTGAACGCGCTGCGGCTGCCGGACGCGTGGAAGAAGGCCGACGGCTCCAAGATGGTGATCGCGGTCGTGGACAGCGGCGTCGATCTCGACCATCCGGACCTCAAGAAACGGCTCGTGCAGGGCTATGACGTGGTGGACGGCGATCAGCGGCCCGAGGACGGTTTCGGGCACGGCACGCATGTGGCGGGGATCGCCGCCGCCGACACGGACAACGGTGTCGGCATCGCGGGCGGCGCGCCCGAGGCGAAGATCATGCCGGTGCGGGTCCTCGGCGACGACGGCAGCGGCAGCAACGCGAACATCACCAAGGGCATCGTCTGGGCGGCCGACCACGGCGCCGACGTCATCAACTTGTCGCTCGGCGAAGGCCCGTTGCTGTCGAACCTGCTCCAGGGCGGCGTCCTGAACGCGGCGATCCGGCACGCGCACGACAAGGGTGCCGTGGTGGTGGCCGCGGCAGGCAACGACAGTGCGGCGACCCAGCCGTACAAAGTGGACACGCCGGTGCTGGTGGTCAACGCGAGCGACCAGCAAGGGCGGCCCGCAGAGTTCTCCAACTACGGGGCGCAGAACGCGGTGTCGGCGCCCGGCGCCGGCATCCTGTCCACGCTTCCCACGTACCCGACGCAGCTCACGAAGAAGAACGACTCGGGGTACGGCAAGCTCGACGGGACGTCGATGGCGGCGCCGTACGTGTCGGCGGTCGCCGCGCTGCTGCATCAGCACGTCAAGGACCCGGACACCGTCATGAAGATCATCCGGGACACGGCGAAGGACCCGGGCGGCCAGAAGAAGCTCGGGCTCGGGGTGGTGGACGCGAAGGCCGCCGTCGACGCGGCCGGCGACTGAACACCGGCCGCGTCGCCCCCTGTTCAGGCGGGCAGGCGGGCGAGGAGCCCGGCGAAGTCCGTTCCCGGGGGCAGGGTGCCGAACGCGAGGCCCTGGTCCCCGGCGAGCCGCGTGGCGCAGAACGTGTCGGCGACGGCGGCCGGCGCGTGCTGGACGAGCAGGGCGCCCTGGAGGACGAGCGCGGCCCGTTCGATGATCCGGCGGGCGCACAGCGGGGCGTCCTCGGTGAGCGTCAACTCCCCCTGGAGTTCCCGCCAGGCGGCGTCCAGGCGGGCGTCGGCTCCGGCGGCGGCGTCGACGCGGGCGCGGAACGCGTCGAGGGAGGCGGGTTCGCGGGCCAACGCGCGCAGCAGGTCGAGGGCGTTGACGTTCCCCGAACCCTCCCAGATGCCGTTGAGGGGGGCCTCGCGGTAGAGCCTCGGCATGCCTGACGCCTCGTCATATCCGTTGCCTCCTAGGCATTCGAGGGCTTCCGCGACGAATGCGGGCTGCCGCTTGCACACCCAGTACTTGGAGACGGCGGTGGCGAGCCGCAGGAACGCCCGCTCGTCGGCGTCGCCGCGCTGGGCCCGGTCGGCGGCGCCCGCGAGGTGCAGGGCGAGGGTGGTGGCGGCCTCGGACTCCAGCGCCAGGTCGGCGAGGACGTTACGCATGAGCGGCTGGTCGATGAGCTTGGCGCCGAACACCGCGCGGTGGCGGGTGTGATGGGCGGCCTGGGCGAGCGCCTCGCGCAGATGCCCGGCCGAGCCGAGGACGCAGTCGAGGCGGGTGCTGGTGACCATCTCGATGATCGTGCGGACTCCCTTGCCCTCGGGCCCGACGAGCCAGGCGACGGTCCGGTCGAACTCGGGCTCGCTGGAGGCGTTGGAGCGGTTGCCGAGCTTGTCCTTGAGGCGCTGGATGCGGAAGGTGTTGCGGGTGCCGTCGGGCAGGACGCGCGGCACCAGGAAGCAGGACAGTCCGCCGGGGGCCTGCGCGAGCACGAGGAACAGGTCGTTCATCGGGGCGCTGGTGAACCACTTGTGGCCGCGCAACAGCCAGGTCCCGTCGGCCTGTTCGGTGGCGGTGGTGGTGTTGGCGCGTACGTCGGTGCCGCCCTGCTTCTCCGTCATGCCCATCCCGGCGAGCAGGCCCCGCTTCCCGGTGGGGGTGCGCAGGCCGGGGTCGTAGACGCGGCTGGTGAGCAGCGGCTCGTACGTCTTGGCGAGGTCGGGGGCGTGGCGCAGGGCAGGGACGACGGCGTACGTCATGGAGACGGGGCACATGTGGCCCTGTTCGACCATGGTGGCCACCATGAAGGTCGCGGCGCGGGCGACGTGGGCGCCGGGCCGCTCGTCCGCCCAGGCCGAACCGGCCGCGCCGGCGCCGACGGTGGCGGACATCAAGTGGTGGTAGGCGGGGTGGAAGTCGACCTCGTCGACGCGGTTGCCGTAGCGGTCGTGGGTGCGCAGTTCGGGTTCGTGGCGGTTGGCCTGCTCGGCCCAGGCGCGGGCCTCCTCGCTGCCCGCGTAGCGTCCGAAGGCGTGCAGGTCCTCCAGGTGCCAGGCGGCGCCCTCGCGGCGGACGCCCTCGATGAGGACCGGGTCGTCGGCCGCGTCGTGACCGGTCAACGGCGGTGCCTGGTTGGTCACTTCGTGGGTGACGAAACCGGTGCTGGTCATGGAGCGTCCTCCGGAGGCGGGTCGGTCGGGTTCGGTCGGGTTCGGTGGCGTACGCGGGGGTCAGGCGCCGGCGCAGCGCAGGGCCGCCGCCGTGAGGTCGGCGAGGAGCTGGTCGCCGGCCGCGCGGTCGGGGGCGCCGAGCGGGTCTACGAGGACTTCGCCGACGGCGCCGGTGAGGGCGGCGGCGGTGATCTCGGCGTTCTGCGGGGGCAGGGCGCCGGCGGCCACGCCTTCCGCGACGACCTCCGCGAACAGGGCGCGGTAGCGGCGCCGGAACGCGAGCCGTTCGGCGCCGACCGCCGGTTCGGCGGGGGCGGTGAGCAGGGCGTGGGCGAGGCCCCGGTTCTCCAGAGCGCGGCGGGCGAACACGTCGACGCCCCGGGCCAGCCGCTCGACCGGGTCGCCGGTGCCGCCGAGGACGGCGGCGAGGACGTCCACCTCGTGCCCGGCCGCGCGCCGGAAGACCTCGACGGCGAGCGCGGCCTTGGACGGGAAGTGCTGATAGACGGAGCCGGCGGCGATCCCGGCCGCGTCGGCGACGGCGGTGACGGACGCCTGGGCCCAGCCGACCTCGGCGACGACGGTGGTCGCGCAGGCGATCAGCCGCTCCCTCGCGGCATCCAGGCGGCCGATCTCGGCGGGCGTCTTGCGGTAGGCCATGAAAGGAGTGAACCACCATTCAGACCTTCGGCCAAGAGGCTGCGCGCAAGCAACCGTCGGGAATCACGCCACGCGCGCGTAGCGGCACGCAGGGTGCCACGCGCGCGTACGAGAAGGCCGAGCGCCACCCGCGCGTACGGGGAGGCAGGGCGCCACCCGCGCGTACGTACGGGGAGGCAGAGCGCGTACGCGAAGGCAGGGCGCCCGGCGCGGCCGGGGCGCGCCCGTGCCGGTAAGAAGCCCGGGCAGGGCGGACTCAGCCGTTCAGGATGCGGGCCTTCTCGCGGGCGAACTCCTCGTCGGTCAGGACGCCTTGGGCCCGCAGGTCAGCGAGCGCGGTGAGCTGCGTGATGCGGTCGGCGGCGCCGCCCGCCGCCGGGGGCGCGGCCGACGGCTGTTCCGGCCGGGGCTGCGGCGCCTGGGCGGCGGCTCCCCGCTCCTGCCACGCCTGTTGCTGCGCCCGCACGTCGGGGTCGCGGCGCAGCTCGCGTTCCGCCATGCCGCGGTTGACGCGGTGGGAGACCGCCGAGGCGGTGCCCGAGATCACCGCGGTGCGCGCGATGGTGCCCAGAAGGCCAGGTCGTCCGAATCGCTGGGGCATCCCCGTCTCCCTTTCGTCCCTTGGCTGTCGGCCGGCGGACCGGCCGCGGTTCTCGTCCCGGAGACCGGCGCGGTCAACCGGCATCGAGCGCGGCGACAGCCGTCGCGACGGTCTCCCTCGGGACCCGCTCCAGGAGCACGACCTCCCCGCCGGAGTCGCGTACGGCCGTCGACAGGCGCGCGGCCCAGGTGTTCTCCCAGGCCACCACCACGGCCGAGGACGAGGGCGGCAGCTGCGCGGCGACCGCCTTCAGGTCCTCGTCGCCGAGCAGGTCGAACTGGACGTCGGCCAGCTGCTCGAAGGCGTCGGCGACGCGCTCGTCGGCCAGCTCCAGCAGGTCGAGCGAGCCGTCGGCCGCCTTCGTGACGAAGGTCAGATCGAGGATGCGCACGGTGCCGTTCTTCTGCAACTCGCGCAGCGCGGGCGCGACATCGCCGTTGAAGCGGTTGCCCTCGAAGGCGATCACGGCGACGTCCACGGGGCCGATCTCGGCGGAGTTCAGGTCACTGGGCACGGGCGGGGCCACCTCTCCTGACGTGCGTGGCGGACAGTCCTGGCATGCACGTCCTGACATGCACAGCAGACATTACGGAGCATAGGGCGACAAACACCCATCGCGCGACCCGCGCCGGGAAGGGCGCCCATGAACCCAGGAGACCCTCGCCGCGCCGTCAGGTTCGAGCCCGCCCGGCCCGCGTCGGGCGGACGCAGGGTGTTCGCCTTCATGCTCGGCGCCCTCGTATGGGTGGCGGCCGGCGTCCTCGCCGTCGTCCTGCTCGGCCACACGTACATCCTGCGCAGACTGCTGCTGGCCGTGCTGATCTCCTGGCTCGCGTCGGGCGCCCTGCTCGCCTGGGCCGCCGCGCTGCGGCGCAGGGAGGAGCGCCGTGAGCTTCCTTGACGTGCTGCTGTTCTTCCTCGCGTTCTATCCGGTCGTGACGGGCGCCGCCTGGATGGTCGGCGGGGTCGTCTTCCGTGTCGCGCAGGAGCGCGTGGACCCCGGTCCGCCGCCGGGCGGCTGGCCAGGGGTGACGGTCCTGGTGCCCGCGTACAACGAGGAGCGGGTCATAGGCCGCTGTGCCGCCGCGCTGCGCGAGATGGACTACCCCGACCTGGACCTCGTGAGGGGCGCGGGCGGCGACCCGGGCGCGTGAGCCGCGTGAGGGCCGCCGGTTCGGGCCGCCGCGCGTGCGGGGACCCGGGTCAGCTCGGGTGTCCGGTCACGACGGGCAGGTGACGAGGACGATGGAGAGCGCGTTGCAGGTCACGGACGCCGTGTCGTTGTCGGCGCGCGGGTCGGCGGGCGCGGACGCGGTGCGGGCGGCGGTGACCTTGACCGGACCGAGGGTCAGCAGGTGCAGCGGCACCCGGAACGTCTTGTGCACGCTCTGGCCGACCGGCACGGCACCGTACGCGCAGGTCACGGTGGTGGCGGAGGCGGTGCAGCCGGGGGCCAGGTCGGTGGCCCGCGCGCCCGCCGGGAGCTTCGCGGTGAGGGTGGCCGAGGTGGCGGCCTGGGGCCCGGTGTTGCGGGCGGTGAGGGTGTACGACAGGTACGGCACCAGCAGGTTCAGGCGGGGCTGCGCGCCGAGGGTGACGGCGAGGTCCGCGCGGGCGGCGGGCGGCGGCGAGGAGAACGCGAGACCGTACGGGCCGGAGAAGCCGTCGATGGTCGTGACCGCGTTCGTCGCGGGGTCGATCACCGAGACGGAACGGTCGGCGACGTCGGTGACGTAGACGGAGCCAGAGGGGGCCACCTCGACGCGGGCCGGGCCGTCGCCGACGGGGACGGTCGCCTTGACGGTGCCGGTCGCCGTGTCGATGACCGAGACCTCGTCGCTCCCCCGGTCGGCGACGTAGGCGCGGCTCCCGGACGCGTCGAACGCCACGCTGCTCGGGCCGTCGCCGACCTTGAGCGTACGGCTGACGGCGCCGGTGGCCGTGTCGAGCACGCTCACCGTGTCGCCGCCGCTGTCGGCCACGTACGCGAAGGCCCCGGACGGGCTGACGGCCAGGCCGGTGGGCGCGGAGCCGACCGGGACGGTGGCGGTCACCGTGCCGCTGGCGGTGTCGAGGACGGAGACGGTGCCGTCGTCGGTGTTGGTGACGTACGCGGTGGCGCCGGACGGGGTGACGGCGACGCCGTTCGGCGCCCGGCCCACCTGGATCGTGCCGCTGACCTCGTTCGTCGCGGTGTCGATCACCGAGACGGTGCTCCCGCCGCTGTTGGCGACGTACGCGTGGGCGCCGGACGGTTCGAAGGCCAGGTTGAGCGGATTGGAGCCCACAGGAACCGTCGCGGTGACGGCCCGCGTGTCCATGTCGATGACCGAGACGGTGTTCTTGCCGAAATTGGTCACATACGCGCGCGGGGCGACGGGACTGACGGCGATCCCGATGGGGTTGCTGCCCACGGTGATGCTGTCGACGACGGTGTTGGTGTCGGTGTCGACCACGGAGACATAGTCCGCGTAGTAGTTCGCCACGTACGCCGTCGGTCCTGTGGCGGCCTCGGCGGTGCCGGGCAGCGCCGCGACGCCGGTCAGGGCGAGGGCCCCGGCGACAAGGGCGGAGGCCAGCCGTCCGGTGGCGAGCGGGGCCGGTCTGCGGTGCGCGTGCGCGTGGGTCAAGGTGATCCCCCTTCAGCGGTACGCGCCCCTGCCGGCGGGTCCGAAGGCCCCGGGGACCGGCGGCGGCGCGGTGGTGCCGGCCCCGCCGCGGGCCGGGGCCTGAGCCGCGGGCCCGCGAGAGCCTTCTCGTACGTGCGCCGCGCGACAGCGGTCCCCCGGCGACGTCCCGGCATCATCGCGCCCGGCACTCTCCCGGGACTGTGAATCTTCGGAGTTGTCCGAATGTGGCGCTCTGCTGTCCGTCCGCGGTCACCATGCCTCGTTCGCCCCGGCGGCGGGCAGGGTGGGCGGCACGTCCCGGTCGGCGGCGCGCAGCCGCATCGCCAGCAGCGGGAAGACGAGGACGGAGACCATGGCGGCGCCGACGAGGGCCGCCGCGTCGCTCTCGCTCAGCACACCGTCGTCGACGCCGATCGCCGTGATGGCGACGACGAGCGGCAGACAGGTCGCCGAGTACAGGGTCAGCGCGCGCCGGCCGAGCGGCGTCAGATCGCGCGGGGCGAGCACGTACGCGGGAAGCCCGCGCACCACGACGAACAGGACGAGGAAGACCGGCACGAGCAGCAACGCGCGCCCGCCCGCGAGGAGCGAGGACAGATCGAACTCGATGCCCGTCACGACGAAGAACAGCGGCACGAGGAAGCCGAAGCCCATCGCCTCGACCTTCTCCAGGATCTCCTCACTGCTCTCGGGCGCCGACCCCTGGAGCACGAGCCGGGTCAGCAGGCCCGCGGCGAACGCCCCGAGCAGCACGTCGAGCCCGAACACCTGCGACAGGGCGAGCATCGCCACGAGCAGCAGCATCACGAACCGGACCGCGAACTGCCCACTGGAGTGCAGCGTCGCGCGGACCACGGCGCTGAACCAGGGCGGGCGCGGGCGCAGCGCCCACAGCACGGCCGCCGCCGTGATGGCGGCGAACACGGCGAGCACGGCCGTGGAGACGCCCGGGCTGCGCCCGCTCAGCAGCACCGCCATGGCGATGATCGGCCCGAACTCGCCGACCGCCCCGAAGGCCATCATCACCGTCCCGAACCGGCCCTCCAGATCCCCGCTGTCGCGCAGGATCGGCAGCACCGTACCGAGGGCGGTGCTGGTCAGGGCGGTACCGACGACGACCGTACGGGACAGGTCCAGGCCGGTGAGGACGAGCGCGACGGCGAGCCCGAGGACCAGGGACACGGCCCACGCCCACACCGAGCGGCGCAGGGTGTCGCCGCGGATCGCGCCGAACTGGATCTCGTACCCGGCGAGGAAGATCAGCATCGACAGGCCGAGGTCGGAGAGCGTGTCGATGACGGGGCCGCCGCGGGCCCAGCCGAGTACGTCGGGGCCGATGAGGATGCCGAGCACGATCTCGAAGATCACGACTGGGATGCGGGCGTGTTTGCCTACGGCGTGGGCGAGGAGTGGGGCGAGGACGGCTGCCGCCATGATCAGGATCAAGGTGCCTGCCTGGGTCACTTGCGTGGGCCCCCTCGTTCATGCCTGCGCCTGCGCCTGCGCCTGTGTCTATGCCGGTGGCGGTGCTTGTTGTGCTGGGACGTATCTGTCTGGGGCTTGCTGCACCGAGCTTCGGGGAGTCGGGCTTGCGGCGCATTTTCTGGCGGGCCGGATGGGGATGCGGGTTGTTTGTGGGGGTGATTGCGCGGGCGCCCTGGGTTCGGCGTGCCGGGTTGCGCAGTTCCCCGCGCCCCTGAGGGGGTGGGGTGTTCTGTGGGGCTCTCGGTGCGGGAGCGTCGTGGCTTGGCGCGCAGTTCCTCGCGCCCCTCAGGGGGATGAGCCTCGGGCTTGATCGGCAGGTGCCCGGGGGGTGGCGTGCCGGGTTGCGCGGTTCCCCGCGTCCCTGAGGACGCGCCCACTCAGGGGGATGGGCCTCGGGCTTGATCGGCGGGTGCCCGGGCTTCGGTTGTGCGGTGGGTGTTTAGGGGAAGGGAACGTTCCTGCTTGGGTGGGGCGTCGTAGCCGTTACCGTGTGGGCCGGCGCCCTCCCACCGTGGGCGGGGCCCGTCACAGTCGGGGGGCGACGGGTGCGAGCCATGGACGGGTCCGTGGGGGCCGGGAGTACGGCGGGCCAGAGACGGCGCGCGTTCACCGACGGCGCCGGGCTCGCCGTTCTGGGCGGTTGTGCCGTCTGGTCGCTGGTCACCGCCACCGCCCGCGCGGGGCGCCCCGAGGGCGTGCTGCTGGCCGTTCTCGCCGTAGCCGCCGGTTACGCGTGCGGCCGGATCGGCGGGGCGCTGGCCCCAGTCGGCGCGGCAGCCGCGGCAGGGGGCATCGGCGTAGGTCTGGCGCTGGCGTCACCGCCCGTCGTCCCGGCCTCGGACACGCTGGCGCCGCTCGGCAGCGCGGGAGCGACGGCGGCGCTGCTCGTGCTCGCGGCCGGCGCGTGGTGCTGCGCGGCGTGGTCGGCTCGGCGCGCGCCCGTGCGGGCCGCGTGGCATGTCCCGGCCGCCGCCACCGCCGTACTCGCCTGGGCCGCGGGTTCCGGGGCCGGGGCGGTGGCGTGCGCGGCGGTGGTGCTGTGCTCGCTGGCGGCCGCGCGGGCCCGCAGGCGGCTCCCGGCGCTGGTCGTGTGCGGCGTGGTGACGGGCGCGGCGGCGGGTCTCGGGGTGCTGCTGGCGCGCGGGGCGCTGCCGGACGGGCTGACGGCTGTCGCGGAGGGCCGTCTGGGCGGGCACCGTCTTGAGCTGTGGCGGGACGCGGGGCGGCTGGCTCAGGGGCATCCGGCGCTGGGCGTGGGCCCCGGCCGGTTCGGGGAGCTGAGCCCGACGCTGGTGCGCTCCCCGCTGAGCGACGGCAGGCCGCACTCGGCGGTGCTCCAGGTCGCCGCCGAGCAGGGCGTGCCGGGGGTGGTGCTGCTGGGGGCCGCGTTCGGCTGGCTGCTGTTCGCGCTGGCGCGGTCCGCGCGTACGACGCAGGTGGTGCTGTCGGCGGGGACGGCGCTGACGGCGGTGGCACTGGTCGCCGGCGCGGGCAACGCGCTGAGCTTCACGGCGGTCACCGCCGGCGCGGGCCTGCTGGCGGGCCTGGCGACGGCCCAGCCGCTGCCGGAGCCACCCGTGTGAGCGGCCCCTGAGCGGGGTCAGACGGCGCGGCCGGCGCGGGGGTGCTTGAGGCGGTCGCGGATGTGGCGGACGGCGCTCTCCGCGTCGTCCACGGTCACGGTGAACTTGCGTCCGTCGCCCAGGCGCAGCACCAGGCCCTCGCCGCGCCGCACGACGACGGCCGTGCCGATCTCGGGGCGCCAGCGATAGCCCCAGCCGCCCCACTGGCGCGGGGTGACGCGCGGCGCGAAGTCGGCGTCGACGACGTGGTCGAGCGGGATGCGGCGGCGCGGCAGCCCGACATGGCCGCAGCGCACTTCCAGATGGTCCTTGTCGACCTTGACGGCGACATGCAGGAACGCGAGCGTGCCGAACAGGACGAGCAGGCCCACGGCGATGAGGCCGACCACGGACATGGCGAGCGCGGCGATGCCGCTCGCCCAGGAGCTCTCCACGGCCAGTTCGATGCCGAGGGCGAGGCAGGCGAGCCCGCCCAGCGCGAGGACCCACTGCACACGGTTGTGCGCGCGGCCGGTCCAGATGTCGCTGCTGTGGGCGGAGGTGCGTCGCCCGGGGTGCTCGTCGGCGGCGTGTCCCTTCATGCCGTCGAGCGTACTCACCTTCCGCGGCGAAAGCACCGCATCGCGGACAGTGACTGCTCCGTGCCGGTGGCGGCGCTCACCCCGCGTGACTGACGGCCTGGAGCGAGCGGCCTTCGGCGTACGTCAGGGCGGCCTCGGGCAGCGGCGCGGCGCGCCCGCCGAGAAGCACGGTCAGGCCGCCCGGGGTGCGGGGACCGGCGTCGGGGCGCTCGCCGATGCGGCGCAGCGCTTGGGCGGCGACGGCTCCGGCGCTGCCGTGCAGGACGAGCGGGGCGGCGCCGGGCTGCTGGACGGCGGCGCGGATACGCTCCGCGACCAGTTCGTAATGGGTGCAGCCGAGGACGACCGCGCGCACGTCACGCGGGGTGAGGGCGGCGGCGTGGGCGATGGCCCGGTCGATGCCGTCCTCGTCGGCCCACTGCACGGCGTCGGCGAGGCCCGGGCAGGGCACCTCGGTGACCTCGACGCCGGCCGCGAAGTCGCGGATCAGGCCGCGCTGGTAGGGGCTGCCGGTGGTGGCGGGCGTGGCCCAGATCGCCACGGGTCCGCCGCCGGCCGCGGCGGGCTTGATCGCGGGGACGGTGCCGATGACGGGGATCGCCGGTTCGAGGCGGGCCCGTACGGCGGGCAGGGCGTGTACGGAGGCCGTGTTGCAGGCGATGATCAGGGCGTCGGGGCGGTGCTCGGCAGCGGCCTCACAGACGGCGAGGGCCCGCTGGGCGACGTCCTCGGGGGTGCGGGGTCCCCACGGCATGCTGTCGGGGTCGGAGGAGAGCACGAGGTCGGCGTCGGGCCGCAGTGTCCGTACCGCGGCGGCGGCCGCGAGCAGTCCGATTCCCGAGTCCATCAGCGCGATCTTCACCCGGAAACCATAGACGATCGCACCGACAGGCCCCCGGTGGTGGGGCAGACTGCGGCGGATGGACGTCGTTGTGTGGATCACCGCGGCCTCGCTCGCCGCATGGCTGTGGCTGCTGCTCTGCCAGGGCTTCTTCTGGCGTACGGACGTGCGGCTGCCCCCGCGCGCCGAGCCGTCGCGCTGGCCGGACGTGTGCGTCGTCGTGCCGGCCCGGGACGAGGCGGAGGTCCTCGCGGCGAGCCTGCCGTCGCTGCTCGCCCAGGACTATCCGGGGCGGGCCGAGGTCTTCCTGATCGACGACGGCAGCTCGGACGGTACGGGCGCGCTGGCGCGCGAGCTGGGCCGGCGGCACGGCGGGCTGCCGCTGACCGTGGACACGCCCGGCGAGCCGCCGGCCGGGTGGACGGGGAAGCTGTGGGCGGTACGGCACGGGATGGCGCTGGCACGCGCGCGTGAGCCGGAGTTCCTGCTGCTGACCGACGCGGACATCGCGCATGAGCCGGACAGCCTGCGGGCGCTGGTGGCGGCGGCCTCCACGGGCGGCTACGACCTCGTCTCGCTGATGGCGCGGCTGCGGGTGGCGAGCGCGTGGGAGCGGCTGGTCGTCCCGGCGTTCGTGTACTTCTTCGCGCAGCTCTACCCGTTCCGGCGGATCGCGCGGCCCGGGGCGCGGACGGCCGCGGCGGCGGGCGGCTGCGTGCTGCTGCGGACGGAGGCGGCCACGCGCGCGGGGGTGCCGGACACGATCCGGCAGGCGGTGATCGACGACGTGTCGCTGGCGCGCGCGGTCAAGCGGACGGGCGGGCACATCTGGCTGGGGCTCGCCGAGCGCGTCGACAGCGTGCGCCCGTATCCGCGCCTCGCCGACCTGTGGCGCATGGTGTCGCGCAGCGCGTACGCGCAACTGCGGCACAACCCGCTGGTCCTGCTCGGCACCGTGCTGGGCCTCGCGCTGGTCTATCTCGTGCCGCCGCTCGCCCTGGTCGCCGGGCTCGTCGCGCACAGCGTCCCGACGGCCGTGCTCGGCGCGGCGGCCTGGGGCGTGATGACGGCGACCTACATGCCGATGCTGCGCTACTACCGGCAGCCCCTGTGGCTCGCGCCGCTGATGCCGTTCACGGCGGCGCTCTACCTGCTGATGACGGTCGACTCGGCCGTGCAGCACTACCGGGGGCGCGGCGCGGCATGGAAGGGGCGTACGTACGCCCGTCCCGACGCCGCGCCGGAGCAGCGGTGAACCACGCGCGCGAGGCAGGCTATTTCCGGCCCGGTGTCCAGTTCATGCCCCATCCGTACGCCTGGTCGACGGTCCGCTGGGGGCTGACCCCGCGCGCGGGGACGAGGTAGCGGGCCTCGCGCTGGACGGTCAGGTCGCCGCCCTGGGCGGTGATCAGGGCGAGCGCGCAGACGGTGGAGGGGACCGTGCACTCGTCGAGGGAGAAGTCGATGGGGGCGCCGCCGAAGGGCTGGAGCGTGACGGTGGCGTGCAGGTCGGCGAAGCTGCGGGCGCCTTCGTAGATGGTCACGAAGACGAGGATGCGGCGGAAGGCGTGCTTGTGGTCGAGGTTGATCGTGAGGTTCTCGCCGGTGGCGACGCCGCCGCTGCGGTCGTCGCCGTCGAGGTGGATGTACGGGGGCCGGTCCACGGCGCCGAAGGCGTTGCCGAGAGCCTGGACGACGCCCTTGCGGCCGCCGGCGAGTTCGTACAGGGCGCACAGGTCGAGGTCGAGGTCGCTGTGCCGGGCGACGGCCCTGCCGCGCTTGCTGCCCCAGCCACTGAACTGCTTGCGCGTCTCCCAGTTGAGGTTGACGCGCATGGCACCGGACGTGCCGCCCTGCTTGGCTAGCGAGACGCTGGGCGCGGCCTTGGTGAGCGTGACCTTGGCCAGTTGGACGGGCCGTGCCGGGGGCGCGGGAGGCGCAGGCGTCATCGGAGGCGGCGGGGGCGTCGCGGGCGCGGCCGGGGCGGGCGGCGCCGGGGGCGGGGTCCAGGGGGCCGGGGCGGGTGCGGGGGCGGGGGCGGGCGGCGCGGTGTGCTGCGGTTCGTCGACGGTGATGCCGTAGTCCGTGGCCAGCCCTTCGAGGCCGCTGCCATAGCCCTGGCCGATGGCACGGAACTTCCAGGCGCCCTGGCGGCGGTACAACTCGCCGAGCACGAACGCGGTCTCCACGGTCGCGGTGGCGTCGAAGCGGGCGATCTCGGTGCCGCTTGCGGCGTCGGTGACGCGGATGCGCAGGCCGGGGACCCGGCCGAAGGTGCCGCCGTCGGCGGAGGCGGCGAGCACCACACGCTCGATGGCGGGCTCCACGCGCGCGAGGTCGACGAAAAGCGTGTCGGTGACGCCGGCGCCCGTCGTGCTCTTGCCTTCGTGACGGACCGCCCCCGAGGTGTGCGCGGGCTGGTTGTAGAACACGAAGTCGGCGTCGGAGCGGACCTTCCCGCCGGCCAGGAGGAGCGCGGAGGCGTCGGCGTCGGGCACGCCGGGCCCGGTGTTCCAGCCGACCTCGACGCGGACCGCCGGTACCGGCACCGCCACGTTCGACCCCTTGGCCATGGTCATGTCTGCCCCCAACTCTCGTGTGCGGCCGCTCTCCTGCGCTGCCTCGCGCCCAACCTATGCTCCGGCCCGCCCGAAGGGGTTGCGCAGCGCTCGGTGACCCGGCGGTAACCCGTCGAAATCGCAGCCTTTACACGAATCTGACGCCACGAGAAGCCCGTTTTCCCCAAGTTCGCTCACATTGGGGACGCAGCGTCACTGCCGACACGCAAAAGAACCCTCTTATCGGGCTACCCCAACGAGCACATCGTGGGCTTAACTTATGTGCCATGACCTCCCCCCGCTCCACCTATGGCGGCGGTTACTACTCCGCGCCGTCCTTCAAGGACACTCCGATCTACGACTCGCTCGTCGCTGAGCGGGGCACTCCCCAGATCGCTCCGATCCGGGTTCCCTCCGCGTACGACACCGGCAGTCATCTGCCCGCGCTGCCCTCCGCGCTGCCCGCCCTCCCCGCGGCCCCGGCTCCGGTGCAGCAGGCCCCGCAGCAGCAGTACGGCTACCCGCAGCAGCAGGCGCCGATGCAGCAGGCCCCGACCGCGTACATCCCGCAGCAGCCGGCCGCCCCGCGCGGCTACCCGGGCCCGCAGGCGCCGATGCAGCAGGCCCCGCAGCAGCAGCGCCCGGCGCCCACCGGCTACGAGGCGATGCGCCCTGCCGCGCCGCGCCCCGCGCCCGCCCCGGCTCCGGCCCCGTACGAGGATCCGTACAACCGCCAGCAGTACCGCGGCTACTGAGGCGGCGCGGCGCCCCTCCCGCGCGTACCGGCGGGCCCGGCGGAAACTCCCCGGCCGGGCGGGGCGTTGTCAGTGGCTGCTGACAGGATGGGCCCATGTCGCAGCCTGTGCTCAGTTCGCTTCACGTCTACCCGCTCAAGGCGGTCCGGGGGCACGCCCCGCACGAGGCGGCCGTGCAGCCGTGGGGGCTCGCGGGGGACCGCCGCTGGGTGCTGGTGGACACCGCCCACCACAAGATCGTCACGCAGCGGCCGCATCCGCGCCTGGCGTTGGCCTCCGCCGCCGCCCTGCCCGGCGGCGGGCTGCGGCTGACCGCGCCCGGGGCCCGGCCGCTCACGGTCGAGGTTCCTGAGCCGTCCACGACGACCGTCGTGGACGTGTGGGGCGACAAGGTCGAGGCGGTCCCGGCCGCCCCCGCCGCGCATGCCTGGTGGAGCGCGTACCTCGGCGCCGACACCCTGATGTTCCACCTCGACGACCCGGCGACGCGGCGCCCCATCGACCCCGCGTACGCCCGCCCCGGCGAGACGGTCAGTTTCGCCGACGGCTACCCGCTGCTGCTCACCACCACCTCCTCGCTCGACGCTCTGAACTCGCTGATAGCCCAGGGTGATCACGCGGACGAGGGCCCGCTGCCGATGGACCGTTTCCGGCCGAGCGCGGTGATCTCCGGTACCGCCCCCTGGGCCGAGGACGACTGGTCACGCGTGGCGATCGGCGACGTCACCTTCCGTGTCGCCAAGAAGAGCGGGCGCTGCGTCGTCACCACCACCGACCAGCGCACCGCCGAGCGCGGCAAGGAGCCGCTGCGTACCCTCGCCCGCCACCGGCGCTTCGGTGACCAGCTCTGTTTCGGGACGAATCTGATCCCCGAGACGACGGGCACGCTGCGGGTCGGAGATCCGTTCACCGTCATCGAATAAGCGCCACCCGGGCATCGAATAAGCGTCACCCGGATGGGGAACCCGGCCGCCGGACACGCTCGTTGAGGGACAATGAGGGTGTCGGACGCAGTCGGCACGCGGGACCCGGACGGGGTGACGTCGCTCTCCTCGCCCCGCCCGCACGCGGGCCCGCTGTGCCGTGCCGGACGGGAGCGGAAGGGGGTGCAGGCCGTGCGAGCGATCGTCGGGCTGTGGCGCTGGCGCCACAATCCGCTGCGCCGCGGGACGGATCTGGCCGAGGCATGGATCGCGCTGGTGGCGCTGGTGCTCATCGTCGTGGCCGCGCCGGTCCTCGGGACCGTCGCGGGCTCACTGTCACGGGACGCGCTGTACCGCTCGGTGCAGCAGCAGCACGAGGCGCGCCACGAGGTGCGGGCGACCGTCGTACGCAAGATCGCGCAGCCGCCCCTCGACTCCGACCCGGAGACCTCCACCGCGCGTGACGCGCACAGCCGCGTCGTCGCCGACTGGACGGCGCCGGACGGCTCGCACCACCGCGGCCGGGTCCTCGCCGGCTTGAAGTCCCCCGGACCGGGCGACCGGTTCCCGCTGTGGACGGACGCGCGCGGCCACGTCGTGGGCCGCCCGCTGGACCGGGCGACGGCCACCACGCACGCGGTGCTCGCCGGCCTCGGCACCGCCGTCGCCGTCACCGCGTTCGTCGAGGGCACCCGCCGGGTCGTCCTGTGGCGCATGGTCCGTCGCAGGTACGCGCGTTGGGACCGCGCCTGGGACATCGCGGGCCCGGACTGGGGCAGGACCGGGACGGGCATCTGACGGGCTCCCGGCTCTGGTCAACCACCGTGCCCCGCGCACGCTACGGTGGACCCACCTTCCGCAGAAGAGCGCCGTGCAGGGCGCGAACACGACCCGTGTACGACGAGGTGGGGGCAGAGCAGCGCCATGGCACAGGGCACGGTCCAGGTGACGCACACCGGCACGTCGCGGTGGCGGCGCCGCACAGGTGAGTACGCCTCTCTCGCCGCCGCCCTGGAGGCGGCCGCGGACGGCGACGTGCTGACTGTCGCTCCCGGCACGTACAGAGAGAACCTGATCGTGCAGCGGGCGGTGACGCTGCGCGGCCCCGAGGGCTCCCCCGGTTCGGTGCGGATCGCGCCGGGCGACGGCGTGCCGCTGACGGTCCGCGCGTCGGCCACCGTGCAGGATCTGCACATCGAGGGGCAGGACGCGGCGGCGCCCGCGCTGGTCGTCGAGGAGGGCGCCCCGGAGATCACGGACGTGCGCGTGGTGACGCGTTCCGCCGCCGGCATCGAGGTGCGCGGCGGCGCCCGCCCCACCGTCCGGCGCTGCACCGTCGACAACCCGGGCGGCGTCGGCATCGCCGTACTGGACGGCGGGGGCGGCGTGTTCGAGGAGTGCGAGGTCGTCGCCGCGGGCCAGGCCGGGGTCGCCGTGCGCGGCGGCGCGCACCCGAGGCTGGAGCGCTGCCGGGTGCATCACGCGTCGGGCGCGGGGTTCTCCGCGACCGGCGAGCACAGCGGCCTGGAGGCGGTCGGCTGCGAGGTCTACGAGATCAAGGGCGCCGGCGTCCAGGTCACCGGCCGGGCCGCCGCCCATCTGACGGACTGCGATGTGCACCGTACGACGGCGGACGGCGTCACGCTGGACACGGACGCCGTGCTGACCCTCGCGGACTGCCGCATCCACGACATCCCGGAGAACGCGATCGACCTGCGGTCGCGTTCGGTGCTGACGCTGACGCGCTCCACGGTCAGCCGCTTCGGGCGCAACGGCCTGTCGGTGTGGGACCCCGGCACACGCGTCGACGCCAACCAGTGCGAGATCCACGACAGCACCGGCGACTACCCGGCGGTGTGGGTGAGCGACGGGGCGACCGCCGTGCTCGACTCCTGCCGCGTGCACGACGTGCCGGACGCGCTGTTCGTGCTCGACCGGGGCTCCCGCGTGGACGTGGTGGACAGCGATCTGTCGCAAGTGCGCAACACGGCGGTGTCGGTGAGCGACGGGGCGACGGCGCAGCTCGACGACTGCCGCATCCGGGAGGCCGCGACGGGCGCCTGGTTCCGCGACCACGGCAGCGGCGGCACCCTCGCCAACTGCACGGTCGACACGGTCCAGACCGGTGTCATCGTCACCAAGGGCGCCGACCCGACCATCGAGCGCTGTACGGTCACCTCCCCCGCCGAGGCGGGGTTCTATGTGTCGGCGGGCGGCCGGGGCGGCTTCCACGGCTGCCGCGTCACGGGCAGCGGCGGCTACGGCTTCCATGTCATCGACGGCTGTCGCACCACGCTGAAGAAGTGCCGTACGGAGCGGTGCGCGCGCGGCGGTTACGAGTTCGCCGAGGACGGGCCCGTCGTCGAGGACTGCGCGAGCGACGAGAGCGGCGGCGGTCTGCGCCCCGGCGCGGGCGCGTCCCTGTCGCCGGTCGGCGCCGCGCAGCCCGCCGTGCAGACGGCGACGCAGACCGTGGGGCTGCTCGGCGGTGTGCCCGAGCAGCGCCCGGTGCCGGCGGCCGTGGAGACGTCGGACTCGGTGCGTACGTCGTCGGACGTGCTCGGCGAGCTGGACTCCCTGGTCGGTCTGGAGAGCGTCAAGCGCGAGGTGCGGGCGCTCACCGACATGATCGAGGTGGGCCGCAGGCGCCAGGAGGCGGGCCTGAAGGCCGCGTCGGTGCGCCGGCATCTGGTGTTCACGGGCTCCCCCGGCACCGGCAAGACGACGGTGGCCCGCCTGTACGGGGAGATCCTGGCCTCGCTCGGGGTGCTGGAGAAGGGGCATCTCGTGGAGGTGTCCCGGGTCGATCTGGTGGGCGAGCACATCGGTTCGACGGCGATCCGCACGCAGGAGGCGTTCCAGCGGGCGCACGGCGGTGTCCTGTTCATCGACGAGGCGTACGCGCTGTCGCCGGAGGACTCGGGGCGCGACTTCGGCCGTGAGGCGATCGACACGCTGGTGAAGCTGATGGAGGACCAGCGGGACGCGGTCGTCGTCATCGTCGCGGGTTACACGGCCGAGATGGAGCGCTTCCTGTCGGTCAACCCGGGGGTGGCGTCGCGGTTCTCCCGCACCATCACGTTCTCCGACTACATGCCCGAGGAGCTGCTGCGGATCGTGGAGCAGCAGGCCGAGGAGCACGAGTACACGCTGGCCCCGGGCACGCCGGAGGCGCTGCTCAAGTACTTCACGGCGATCCCGAAGGGCCCGGCGTTCGGCAACGGCCGTACCGCCCGGCAGACGTTCGAGTCGATGGTGGAGCGGCACGCGGGGCGGGTGGCCCAGTTCGCCGCCCCGGACACCGACGATCTGACGCTGCTCTACCCGGAGGACCTGCCCGAGCTGCCCTGAGCCCCGCCCTCGCGGCCGGTCCCGTCGAGGGCGACCGGCCCGGTGCAGTCGCAGTCCGGGGCCTCGGGGCGCGGGTGCGGCACCCCGGGCCGCAGGCGGGCGAGCAGCTTGGCGCGTTCCTCGGCGAAGACCGGGTCGGCCTGGTAGTCGCTGTGGCCGAGGATCGGCGCGGGCAGCGGATGGGCCTCGGTGCGGCCGTAGGCGAGCGGGTCGAGCAGCGGCTCGTGGTCGACCTGCGGGCCGCAGGCGCCGTCGAGGCGGATGGGCCCGCCGATGGGGTCGGTCCTGCGGTACAGATTGCGCCAGCAGTCGACCTGCCGGTGCAGGGTGGCCAGTGCCTCGGGCCCGAAGTGCGCGGGGAACCAGCGCCCGTACAGCCGCTCCAGCGGTGAGCCGTACGTGAGCAGCGCGACGCGCCGGCGTACGGACGGGTGGAGCTGCCAGGCCGCGGACGCGGCGAGGACGCTGCCCTGGGAGTGGCCGGACAGGACGAGCCGGCCGCCCGTCCGGCGGGTCCACGTCGCCATGCGCCAGGTCAGGTCGGGCACCGCGCGTTCCGCGTAGCAGGGCGGCGCGAAGGGGTGCGCCGCGCGCGGCCAGAACGTGCCGACGTCCCACAGGATGCCGATGGTGCGGCGGGCGGAGGGGTCCTTGTAGGCGCGGCGGCCCCAGGTGACGAAGAGGAGGAAGCCGACGCCGATGAGCCAGGAGCCGAGCGCCTGCGCGGTGTCGGCGCCGCCCTGGACGACGGGGTACGTGCCTTCGGCGGCAGTGCCCGGCACCTCGTGGGTGCCCCACGCTCCGGCGACGGCGAGGGCGCCGAGGACGAGGGTCACCGAGGACAGGGCGCCGATCATCAGGGGCGCCCGGTCGGTGAGGGCGGCACGCGCGCGCGTGCCCGCGATGCGGGCGGTGCGGGTCTCGTCGGGCCGTTCCTCGCTCTCGTCGTACTCGGTGCGGGCGCGTGCCATGTCGAGGTGGTAGTCGGCCTCCACCTGGCGGCTCTCGCGCTTCTGCATGCGGGCGGTGCGCAGGCCGAGGACGCCGGCCAGCAGGGCGAGGACGACGAGCAGTGGCGGGATGACGGCGGCCTGCCAGGTGAGCAGCACGGGCGGGCCGGGGATGCGGCTGTCGGTGCCGTCGAGCCAGTCGGCGACGCGCTGGGCGACACCGCCGGTCATGACGCCGCCGAGGGCGCAGGCCAGCATGGCGGTGGCGGGGCCGCCGAGTCCATGCAGGGCGGTGCGCCGGTCGGGGGTGGTGCGGTAGATGGCCTTGGCGACGACGGCGAGCGCGAGGACGAGGGCGCCCTGGGCGAGGGTGACGGCGCCGAACGTGGCGTCCCCGGGCAGCCGGCCGGACGAGCGCCACTCGGGGCGCGACCAGGCCGCGTAGACGAGGGTGACGGTGAGCAGGGCGAGCGCCGCGCAAGGCAGGACGCGTACGAGGACGCGATCGGAGGTGTCGTCGAGGTGGTTCTCGCTGCGGCCCCGGCCGGCGACGACCGCGATCACGACGAGTGCGCCCGCGACGAAGGCGCCGTCGAGGACGCGGCCGGCGAGGTCCAGCGCGGCGGGGCCACCAGGGGTGCGGTCGTGGCGGGCGGCGGCGGTGCCGACGGCGGCGGCCACGGTGAGCAGGGCGGCGGCGGTGTGGGCGGCGCGCAGCCGGGCGACGGGGCGGCGGCCGTACCAGAAGCCGGGGCGGCCCAGCAGGTTGGCGGTGTCGTCGTCGTCCGGTTCGGTGCGCTGCGGGAGCGGGCGGTGGGACTCGTACGTGCTCCAGGTGCGGTGCGAGAGGTACCAGAGCAGCGCGGTCAGGGCGAGCGGGACGAGGGAGGCGAGCGCGAGGCGGCGGCCGGGCTGGCTCCACCAGCCGCCGTGGCCGTGCGCGTCGACGGCGAGGAAGCCGAGCCAGGTGCGCCGCGCCGCGCAGGCGGCGGTGCCCGCGCACTGCCACGCGGCGAGGTCGAGGGCGACCTCGCAGGCGGCGGCGACGAGCAGCACGGTGAGGGTGAGTCCGGCGAGCCGGACGATGACGCCGTACAGGCGCACGGCGCGGGTGCGGCGCAGGGCGTTGGGGCGCATCCAGTGGGCGAGGTTGACGACCATGAACGGCAGCAGCAACAGCCACAGGGCGCGGGAGCCGCCGCCCGAGGTGAGGTTGCACCACACGTACGCCTCGGGGACGGGCTTGCCGCGGTAGTCCTCGGGGCGGCTCTCGGCGTCGGCGTCCTCGGCGCGGCGGAAGACGGCGGCGGTCTCGTCGCCGGAGACCCGGACGGTGCACGGGTCGTTGAGCATGTCCTGCGGTGTCGTGCCGCCGACTCCGTGGACGAGCAGTTCCAGTGCCGTCTCGTCGGCCGTGTCCTGCCGGTGGTCCGGCCGTGCCGGGTGGGTCTCGCGCGCCATATGGATGTGTCCCCCGTCTGTGAGCCCCACCAGGATCCCGGGTGGGGGCGCCCGTGCGCATCCCTCGTCACGGAATCTCCCCGTTCCCGGGGCGTGTGTCACGTGGATCGGGCACCGATCGCGGGCGGTGGTCCGGTTGTCGGTGGCGCGTGCGAGGATGACGAGGTGACCGGCCGTGGGGCGGGTATGCCGAGGTGAAGGGGACCGACGGGACGTGAGCGAGAACCAGAACCTGCTCGCCGAGCAGCGCCGCGCCCTGATCCTCGACGAGGTCCGCCGCCGCGGCGGAGTCCGGGTCAACGAGCTGACGCGCAGGCTCGGCGTCTCCGACATGACGATCCGCCGCGACCTGGACGCGCTGGCGCGGCAGGGCGTCCTGGAGAAGGTGCACGGCGGCGCGGTCCCGGTCGTCGAGGCGAGCACCCACGAGCCGGGGTTCGAGGCGAAGTCGGAGCTGGAGCCGACGGCCAAGGAGGACATCGCGCGGGCGGCGGCGACGCTGGTGGCGCCGGGCACGGCCATCGCGCTGTCGGGCGGTACGACGACGTACGCGCTGGCGCAGCGGCTGCTGGACGTGCCGGACCTGACGGTCGTGACGAACTCGGTGCGGGTGGCGGACGTGTTCCACGCGGCGCAGCGCGGCGCCTTGGGTGCGCGGCCGGGCGCGGCGACGGTGGTCCTGACGGGCGGGGTGCGTACGCCGTCGGACTCGCTGGTGGGTCCGGTCGCGGACCGCGCGATCTCCGAGCTGCACTTCGACATGCTCTTCCTCGGCGTGCACGGCATCAGCGCGCGGGCGGGACTGTCGACGCCGAACCTCGCGGAGGCGGAGACGAACAGGCGCCTGGTGCGGTCCGCGCGTCGGGTCGTGGTGGTCGCCGACCACACCAAGTGGGGGACGGTGGGCCTGAGTTCGTTCGCGTCGCTCGATCAGGTGGACACGCTCGTGACGGACGCGGGGCTGCCCGAGGAGACGCGCGCGGAGGCCGCCGAGCATGTGCGGCTCGTGGTCGCGGGCGAGCCGGAAACCGGTACAGACAACTGATGGGGTGACAGCTATGGTGACGGTGGCCCGCCGGTACTCTCCGTACACGCGTGGGGCTGTCCGCGTCATCGCCGACCTGTCTGGGGGCTGACCGTCCATGGCACGCCGTCTGTTGCCCGTCCGCCGCGAGTTCGTCGAGACCGCCCCGCTCCGGCTGGTGTTCGCGCGTGAGGTGTCCGCGCCGCCCGAGGCCGTGTACCGCGCGCTCGCCGAGGACGTCTCGTCGTGGCCGCAGTGGTTCTCGGCGGTGACGCTCGCGCGTCCGCTGCCCGAGGGGCCCGACGGTCCGCGCCGCGAGGTGCGGCTCAAGGGCGGCACACGGTTCGTGGAGACGATCGTGGCGGCCCAGCCGCACGAGGTGTACGCGTACCGGGTGGACGAGACGAACGCGCCGGGCATGCGCGCCCTCGTGGAGGAGTGGCGGCTGGTCGCGGTGGGCGGTGGCGGTACGCGGGTGCAGTGGACGTTCGCCGCGGACGGCGGGGCGCCCTTCCGGATGGGGTTGAAGGCGGGGCGTGCCGGGTTCGGGCGGGCGTTCAGGGACGCGGTGTCGGCGCTGGAACGACGTCTGGCCGCGGCCCCGGCGTGAGCGGGCGCCACGCGTAGCGGATGTCGGGTTCGCGTTCCTCGTTGCGCTCTCCGTCGCTGCACTCCACGGCGGTGAAGCCGTGGCGTTCGTAGAAGCGGCGGGCGCGGGTGTTGACGCGGAAGGTCCACAGGTCGAGGCCGGCCGGGCGGAGCGTCTTGGCGTGGTCGAGGAGGCGGGTGCCGAGTCCTTGGCCCTGCCGGTCCGGGTCCACGTAGAGCTGGTCGAGTTCGTCGCCGTCGAGCACCAGCAGGGCGACGACGGTGCCGTCCGCGTCGGCGACCCAGGTGTCGGGGCCCGGGACGACGATGTGGCGTATCCAGGCGCGGACCTCGTCGTCGCTGTGGGGGCGGTGGATGTCAGGGAGGGCGTGGGTGTAGGAACGCAGCCAGACCCTGGCGGTGGCCTCGGCGTCGGTGGGCAGGGCGCGGCGGATCTCAGGTCGGTCGAACACAACCCCGAATCCTGACACACCCTCTCCTCAATCGCCGGAGGGGCTGGGAATCTGAGGCTGAGGCCAACTCCCCCAGGGGGGCGGGGAACTGCGCGCTCAGCCACGACGCACCCGGAACTCTGGGGCTCCGCCCCAGCCCCCGCTCCTCAATCGCCGGAGGGGCTGGAAGTTGGACGCTCAGGCCAACTCCCCCAGGGGCGCGGGGAACTGCGCGAGAAGCCCCACCGGGCTGAACTGGAGGCACAACCTGTTCGCACCCGGCGCTGGGGTGCCGCCTTGCCCACCCTGCCGCCCCAGGCGGCAGATTGCCCAAGGCGGGGGCGGGGCGGCTCCCCAGGGCACCGGAGTTGAACGCCCCGTCAGGGGCGCGGGGAACTGCGCGACCAGCCACGACGAAACGCGCTCCGCGGCGGGGGCGCCTAAGAAGTGCCGGGGATGGCAACCCCGTCAGGGGCGCGGGGAACTGCGCGAGACGCCCCGCCGGGGCCGCACCCGCCGCACAACGATCACGCCCCCGGCGCTGGGACCCGCCGGCGGAGCCTCACTCGCCCCAGTGCCCACTGACCAGCAACCGCTCGATCACCGCAGCGTACGGACGGATGTCCAACCCCTGTTCCGCGAGCCACGCGTCGGAGTAGTACTTGTCCAGGTACCGGTCCCCGGGATCGCACAGCAGCGTGACGACACTCCCGGTCCGCCCCTCCGCGACCATCTCCGCCACGATCTTCAACGCGCTCCACAACCCCGTACCGGTCGACCCTCCCGCCTTGCGCCCGATGGTCTTCTCCAGGGCGCGCACGGCGGCCACACTCGCCGCGTCGGGAACCTTCATCATCCGGTCGATGGCCCCGGGCACGAAGCTCGGCTCCATGCGGGGCCGCCCGATGCCCTCGATGCGGGAGCCGCACTCGCTGGTGGCGTCGGGGTTGTCGGTGGTCCAGCCCTCGAAGAAGCAGGAGTTCTCGGGGTCGGCGACACAGATGCGGGTGTCGTGCTGCATGTAGTGCACGTACCGCGCGAGCGTCGCGGAGGTGCCGCCCGTGCCGGCGGTGGCGACGATCCAGGTGGGGCAGGGGTAGCGCTCCAGTTCCATCTGCCGGTAGATCGACTCGGCGATGTTGTTGTTGCCGCGCCAGTCGGTGGCCCGTTCGGCGTAGGTGAACTGGTCCATGTAGTGCCCCCCGGTGCGGGCGGCGAGCGCGGCGGACTCCGCGTACATCGTGCGGGAGTCGTCCACGAAGTGGCACTGGCCGCCGTGGAACTCGATGAGGCGGATCTTCTCGGCGCTCGTCGTACGCGGCATCACCGCGATGAAGGGCACGCCGATGAGCTTGGCGAAGTACGCCTCGGAGACGGCCGTCGAGCCGCTGGACGCCTCGATGACGGGGCGGTCAGGGCGGATCCAGCCGTTGCACAGGCCGTACAGGAACAGCGAACGCGCGAGGCGGTGCTTGAGGCTGCCGGTGGGGTGCGTCGACTCGTCCTTGAGGTAGAGGTCGATGCCCCACTGCTCGGGCAGCGGGAAACGCAGGAGGTGGGTGTCGGCGGAGCGGTTGCTGTCCGCCTGGACCTTGCGGACGGCTTCTTTCAGCCAGCCGCGGTATCCGGGGGCGGTGTGGTCCACGTCGAGGGTGGGCATCGGCGCGCCGGCCGTGTCGTGGTCCTCGGGACGGCCTTGCTGAACGGTGCTCACCGCGCGACTCCTTCACGTCGTCCATCGCGTCGTCCGGACGGGTTCGGCACCCCGGCGGAGCGCTGCTCCGGCACGACGGGACACCTCGATCATAGACACCTCCCTCACGCTTCTCACCTGCATAAACACACCTTTGAGAGCCTCAAAGGCCCGCCTGGCGGCAGGCTTTCGCACGGACGTACGCGCGCGGGTGCGACCCGGCGAAGGGGGCGCGCGAACCGGATGCGCCCGATGCCCCGGCGGGCCCGCACCGCGCACTGGTGCCACCGGCCCGGCCCGTGCAGACTTCACGTGACGGAGCCGATCGAGGGGGCGACACGTATGACGGAGCCGGAGTTCACGGTGACGGGCGTACGGATCGGGCGGCGGCTGCGCTCGCTGACCCGCGCCGGGCAGGTGCGGATCAAGGGCGGCCGGCTGGAACTGCTGACGAGTTACGGCAGCGAGATCGACAGCGCCCCGCTCGGCGAAGTCCGCGCCCGGCGCCCGTGGTTCGGCTCCGACGACAGCGCGACGGCCGAGGTCGAGGGGCGCCGCTATCAGCTCCGGCTCGGCGGTCAGGGCGGCGACGCCGGCCCGCCCGCGGCGCGCCGCCTCATCGACGCCGTGCGCAGGGCGGCGGCCCGCACTCCCTGACCCCGCCCGCCGGGAGGCGGCACGTCGTCAAGCGTTACGCGGTGCAGTCGCCGGAGTTGCACGGCCGCACCCCCTGGGTCACTCTGGTCACACATCACTACTCAGGGTTTACCGGCGATGACGCTGCGAACCAGCCCGCCGGACACGCGACGGGCGATCCTGTTCACAGCGCGGTCGCCACGCCGATCCGTTCTCGTCTTCTTCCGGACCCAACTTCGGGGAGTCGCAGCCGTGATCAGCCAGCCGAGCAGGCATTGCACGGTGGAGCTCCAAGCCCTGCCGTCGCGGATCGGACAGGTCCGCAGAATCGTATCGGCGCAGTTGCGCCACTGGCATCTCGATCCGATCGTCGACCAGGCGGCGCTCGGGGTCACCGAGCTGCTGACCAACGTGCACCGGCACGCCCAGCCGGACAAGCGGTGCACCGTGGAGATCGAACTGCTGCGGGGCCGGCTCACGGTCTCCGTGCACGACCACGATCCCCGGCTGCCGACGGTGCGCGACGCGGACACGTCCGCCACGTGCGGGCGCGGGCTCGCCATGGTCGCCGAGGTCAGCGAGAGCTGGGGCGTGCGCCCGCACGGGGACGGCGGCAAGGTCGTCTGGTTCACGCTCCCGGCGGCCGTCCCCACCCGCGCCAAGGGCTCCGCCGCGCGGCGCCGGGCGGCTCCGGCCGCCGTCTGCGCCGAAGGCCCCCGCCACACTCCCGCCCGGTCGGCCGTCGCAGGCTGACCGGGCGGTGATCTTTCCGCCGCCCGCCGCGCGTCCCTGTCCCGTAGGTGCGCGGCACGTCGCGGGCGCCCCGCGCGCGCAGTGGCGTACGGGAGGGCGGTCCGCGGCGGTTTTCAGGGACGCACGGCAGACGTACCGTACGCGGGTGGCCGCGCGGGCCCGGTGGTCACATGGCACCGCCCTTCGGGTCTCCGCCGCGGCGGCCGAACTCCTCGTTCAGCACGGTCAGCCGGCGCCAGTACTCGTCCTCGTCGATCTCGCCCGCGGCGAAACGGTGGCCGAGCACGGCGATGGGCGAGTCCTGCGCGACGCGTTCCGGGCCGGGCCGCCAGGGGCCGCGTCCGCCGCGCCAGATCGTGCGCCGCACCAGTGTGACGACGCCAAACACGACGGCCGCCCAGACGAGCGGGACGAACAGGATCCACGGGCCCGGCCCGCCGCCGCCCGCGAAGTGCGCGAGTGTCTGCATCTGACTCATCTCCCGGTAAGTGCTCTGCTGGATGCTTCGAGCGTCGCCCCGGCCAGGGCCCCGCGTCGTCGTGCGGCCGGCGGCACCGCGCGTACCACCGAGGGAGTACGCGGGCGGCCCGGCCCTGCTCCTTGGCGCTGTACCTACCGGTAGGTACGGTGCGGGCATGGACACCAGGGAGCGATTGATCGAGACGGCGCGTGAGCTGCTGTGGGAGCGCGGGTACGTGGGCACGAGCCCGAAGGCGATACTCCAGCGGGCGGGCGTCGGCCAGGGCAGCATGTACCACCACTTCACCGGGAAGCAGGATCTCGCGCGGGCCGCGATCCGCCGCACCGGCGAGGAGATGCGCGCGTCCGTGGACGAGCTGCTCGGCGCGGAGGGTTCGGCGTACGAGCGGGCGGCGGCCTATCTGCTGCGCGAGCGGGACGCGCTGCGGGGCTGCCCGGTGGGGCGGCTGGCGATGGACCCGGACGTGATCGCGGGCGAGGAGCTGCGCGCCCCGGTCGACGAGACGCTCGCCCATCTGACGGGCCGTCTGGCGGATGTCGTCCGACAGGGCGTGGACAGCGGGGAGTTCGCCCCGCACCTCGACCCGGCCGAGATCGCGGCGACGCTCGTGGCGACGGTCCAGGGCGGTTACGTACTGGCGCGGGCGTCGGGTGACACGACGGCCTTCGACACCGCCGTACGCGGCCTGCTCGCCCTCCTCTCCCCCACCACCCCGAAGTGAACGGCGGCGCACGCACGATGAGCACGGAGCACGAAGTACACGGCACGGTCCGGACCGTCCAAGGTGACCTGGGTCCGGGCGAGTTGGGTCTGGTCGACGCCCACGACCATCTCTTCTTCCGTTCCCCGCTGTTGCCCGGCGCCGAGCTGGACGACCCGGACGCGGCGCGCCGCGAGCTGGAGGCGTTCGCGGCACAGGGCGGCGGCACGGTCGTGCAGTGGACGCCGTACGGCCTCGGCCGGGGCGCGCACCACCTGCCCGCTCTCGCGGCGGCGACCGGCGTACGGATCGTGGCGGCGACGGGGCTGCACCAGGCGGCGCACTACCCGCCCGAACTGCTTGCGGCGCGGCGCGCCGACCTCGCCGAGGTGTTCGTACGGGAGTTGACGGAGGGCATCGCGGGCAGTGGCGTACGGGCCGGGCTGATCAAGGTGGCGGGCGGCTTCCACGCGCTGGACGCGCACGCGCGGTGGACGATGCGGGCGGCGGCGGAGGCGCATCACGCGACGGGCGCCCCGATCGCCGTCCACCACGAACTGGGCACGGGCGTGCTGGACGTACTGGACCTGCTGTGCGGGGAGTTGGAGGTGCCGGCGCCGCGCGTGGTCCTCGGGCATCTGAACCGCTCCCCCGATTTCGTGACGCAACGTCAGGCGGCGGCTTCGGGAGCCTACTTGGCGTTCGACGGGCCGTCCCGCGCCCATCACGCGACGGACTGGCGGATGCCGGACGCGATGGCGGAGCTGGCGGCGGCCGGTTTCGGGGACCGGCTGCTGCTCGGCGGCGACACGACGAGCGCGGCCGCCCGGTCCGTGGACGGCGGGCCGGGGATGCCGTATCTGCTGCGCCGGGTGCGGCCGCGTCTGGAGGCGACGCTCGGCGAGGAGGCGGTCGCGCGGGTGCTGCGGGACAACCCGGCGCGGGCGTTCACGGTCGACTGGCCCTGACCGCGGGGGCGGGCCTCGCCGCAGAGCGGACCTGACCGCCGGGCGGGCCTGACCGCAGGCCGGACCTGGCCGCAGGGCGCGCCTCACCGCCGGGTGGGCCTGACCACGGACGTGGGCGGGACGGACCATGGGCCGACCTGGACCTGACCGCCGGGCGGGCATGACTTCAGGCCGGACTTGACCGCCGGGCGGGCGTGACCGCAGGCAGGCAGGGCCTGACCACGTGCAGGGCCGGACCTGTCCGCGTCGGCCGCTCGGGTCAGGCGGGGACGAGAGCGGTGAGCGGGTCGTCGAGTACGGGCTGCCAGGCCAGTTCGGCGGCACCGACCAGGCTGTTGTGGTCGAGGGTGCAGGCGAGGATCGGCACGCCGCCGCTGCGGCCCCACAGGCTGCGCTCGGCGACGACCGCGCGCAGCCGCTCAGGGTTCGCGTCGAGCAGTCCCCGGTGCAGTCCGCCGAGGATGATCCGGTCCGGGTTGAGGATGTTGACGAGCCCGGCGAGCCCGAGGCCGAGCCGGTCGATGAGGGTGGCGGTCGCGGCGCGTACGCCCGGGTCGTCCTTGCCGTCGCGCAGCAGGTCCAGCGCCTGCGCGAGCAGCGAGCGCTCGGGGCCCGGTGTGCGGCCGGCCTCGGCGAGGAACGCGTACGGATCGGTCTCGACGTCGAGGCAGCCCCGGCCGCCGCAGTGGCAGGGCCGGCCGCCCTCGGGGTTGACGGGCAGGTGCCCGACCTCCAGGGCGAGGCCCGAACTGCCGGTGTGCAGATGGCCGTCGAGGACGAGCGCGCCGCCCACACCCCGGTGTCCGGTGGCGACGCAGAGCAGGTCGCGGGCGCCGCGCCCGGCGCCGTGCCGGTGTTCGGCGAGGGCGCCGAGGTTGACGTCGTTCGCGGCGAACGCGGGGACGCCGAGCCCGGCCTCGCGCACGCAGTCCGCGAAGATCTGGCGTACGGGCGCTCCCGCCGGCCACGCGAGGTGCAGGGGGTTGAGGGCGGTGCCCTCGGGTTCGGCGACGGCGGAGGGCACGGCGAGCCCGGCGCCGACGCAGCGGCGGCCGGTGGTCTCCAGGAGGCGGCGGCCCGCGTCGACGACGGACCGCAGCACGTGCGCCGGGTCGGCGTCGATGATCTCGCAGCCGGGGGTGGTGGCGACGATCCGGCCGCCGAGCCCGACGAGGGCCGCGCGGTAGCCGTCGGAGTGGACCTGCGCGGCGAGCGCGACGGGCCCGTCCTCGGCGACGGAGAGCCGGTGCGAGGGGCGGCCTTGCGAGCCGGCGGCGGCGCTGGGCCGCGCGTCGATACGGATGAGGCCGAGCGCCTCCAGCTCGGCGGCGACGGCGCCCGCGGTCGCCCGGGTGACGCCCAGTTCGGCGGTGAGCACGGAACGGGTCGGCGCGCGGCCGGTGTGGACGAGTTCGAGCGCGGGTCCGAGGGCGCTGCGGCCCCGCTCCAGGCGTGGTGCCCGCGGTGTGCCGTCGCCCGTCGTGTGGCCCCCGCCCTCGGAGGCCGCCCTGCCGCCCATCAGCAACTCCTCGCCCTGATCACGCTCAGGAATGGTAGCCGGTGCGCGCTGCGGGCCCGCCCGGCCGTCCTCCGGCGTGGGCGGGGGTCCGGCGCGTCAGGCTCCGGTGACGGTCTGCGGCGCGCGCTCCTGGGTGAGGTCGGGCGCGGGCTCCGACGCGGGCTCCAGCCGGACGACGACGGCCTTGGAGGTGGGCGTGTTGCTGATGTCGGCGACGCTGTCGAGGGGTACGAGGACGTTGGTCTCGGGGTAGTAGGCGGCGGCCGAGCCCCGGCTCGTCGGGTAGGCGACGACGCGGAAGCGCGGGGCGCGCCGCTCGACGCCGTCGCGCCAGACGCCGACGAGGTCCACGAGGTCGGCGTCCGCGTACCCGAGTTCGGTGAGGTCGTCGGGGTGGATGAGGACGACGCGGCGGCCCCCCTTGATGCCCCGGTAGCGGTCGTCGAGGGCGTACGGGACGGTGTTCCACTGGTCGTGGGAGCGCAAGGTCTGCAGGACGAGGTGGCCGGGCGGGGCGGTCAGGGCGGTGAACGCGTTGGCGGTGAAGTGGGCCTTGCCGCTCGGGGTGGGGAAGGTGAGGCTGTTGACCGGGTTGGGCAGCCGGAAGCCGCCGGGGGCGCGCACGCGCGCGTTGAAGTCCTCGAAGCCGGGCACCACGCGCGCGATGCGGTCACGGATGGTGTCGTAGTCGGCCTCGAACTCCTCCCAGGGCAGGCCGGGCTCGTCACCGAGGACCTTGCGGGCGAGGCGGCTGATGATCGAGACCTCGCTGAGCAGGTGCGGCGAGGCGGGAGCGAGCTTGCCGCGGGTGGCGTGGACCTCGCTCATGGAGTCCTCGACGGTCATGAACTGCTCGCCGCCCGCCTGTACGTCGCGGTCGCTGCGGCCGAGCGTGGGCAGGATGAGCGCGGTGCGCCCGCACACGGCGTGCGAGCGGTTGAGCTTGGTGGAGATGTGGGCGGTGAGGCGGCAGGAGCGCAGGGCGCGTTCGGTGACGTCGCTGTCGGGGGTGGCGCGTACGAAGTTGCCGGCGACGCCGACGAAGACCTTGGCGCGGCCGTCGCGCATGGCGCGGATCGCGTCGACGGAGTCGAGGCCGTGCCGGGTGGGCGGGGTGAAGCCGAACTCGCGTTCCAGGGCGTCGAGGAAGCGCTGCGGCATGCGCTCCCAGATGCCCATCGTGCGGTCGCCCTGCACGTTGCTGTGGCCGCGCACCGGGCAGACGCCCGCGCCGGGGCGGCCGATGTTGCCGCGCAGCAGCAGGAAGTTGACGACCTCGCGGATCGTGGGGACGCCGTGCTTGTGCTGGGTCAGGCCCATCGCCCAGCACACGATGACGCTGCGGGCGCCGAGCACGCGCGCGTGCAGGGCCTCGATCTCGGCGCGGGTGAGGCCGGTCGCGGCGAGGACGTCGTCCCAGGTGATGTCCCGTACGTGGGCGGCGAACGCGTCGAAGCCGGTGGTGTGCGCGGCGATGAAGTCCTGGTCGAGGACGGTGCCGGGCGCCTTGTCCTCGGCCTCCAGGAGCAGCTTGTTCAGCATCTGGAAGAGGGCGAGGTCGCCGCCGGCGCGGATCTGGAGGAACTGGTCGGCGATGGCCGTGCCCCGGCCGATGACGCCGCGCGCCTTCTGCGGGTGCTTGAAGCGCAGCAGGCCCGCCTCGGGCAGCGGGTTGACGGCGATGACCTGGCCGCCGCGCCGCTTGGTCTCCTCAAGCGCGGTGAGCATTCGGGGGTGGTTGGTGCCGGGGTTCTGGCCGACGACGAGGACGAGGTCGCTGTCGTGGATGTCGTCGAGGCCGACGCTGCCCTTGCCGATGCCGAGGGTCTCGCCGAGGGCGGAGCCGCTGGACTCGTGGCACATGTTGGAGCAGTCGGGCAGGTTGTTCGTGCCGAAGGCCCGGGCGGTGAGCTGGAGCAGGAAGGCGGGCTCGTTGGCGAGCCGTCCCGAGGTGTAGAACAGGGCCTCGTCGGGGTCGTCGAGGGCGCGCAGTTCGGCGGCGAGCAGGTCGAGGGCCTCGTCCCAGCCGACGGGCTCGTAGTGCCGGGAGCCCTCGCGCAGCACCATGGGTTCGGTGAGGCGGCCCTGCTGGTTGAGCCAGTGGTCGGTGCGTCCGGCGAGGTCGTCGACACTGTGCCGGGCGAAGAAGTCGCGGGTGACGCGGCGGGAGGTGGCCTCGTCCGCGATGTGCTTGGCGCCGTTCTCGCAGTACTCGTTGCGGTGGCGGTCGCCGGGCGCCGGGTCGGGCCAGGCGCAGCCGGGGCAGTCGATGCCCTTGGTCTGGTTGAGGTTCAGGAGGGTGAGCGCGGTGCGCTTGGGTGACGTCTGGCCGAGCGCGTAGCTCAGGGCGTGGGCGACGGCCGGCGCGCCGGTGGCCCAGGTCTTGGGCGCGGTGACGGTGATGTCCTCGGCCTGTTCGTCCCGCTCGCGCATCCTCGCGCCACCTTCCGCTTCCCCTCGAAAACCTGCGGACAGCACCCTGCTCCCTTACATATCCGCAGGTCAAAGCGGTTCTTCTGATCGCGTGATAGGCGGCACCGATCAGCCGGGCCCTCCGGTCGCCCACGGCGGTGGCGTACGGGGGATCATGGGCGGGTGCTGCTTCGCCAACTGGAATACCTCGTCGCGCTCGCCCGCGTACGTCACTTCGCGCGCGCGGCGCAGGAGTGCTTCGTGTCGCAGCCCGCGCTGTCGGAGGGCATCCGCAAGCTGGAGGACGAGCTGGGCGTGCCGCTGGTGCGCCGGGAGCGCCGCTTCGACGGGCTGACGCCCGAGGGCGAGCGGGTCGTGGTGTGGGCGCGGCACATCCTCGCGGACCGGGACGCCATGCGGGACGACATCCGGGCGCTGCGCTCCGGGGTGACGGGACGACTGCGGATCGGGGCGGTGCCGACCGCGGCGACGGCGGTGTCCCTGCTGACGCAGCCGTTCTGCGCGGCGAACCCGCTGGCGACGGTCGTCCTCTACGCGGACCTGCGCTCCGACGACATCCTGCGCCGCCTCCAGGCGTACGAGCTGGACGCGGCCGTCACCTACCGGCCGGCGCCCGGCGACACGGGCTTCGTGTTCCGTCCGCTGTACGAGGAGCGGTACGTGCTGCTCACGGCACGCGACGCGGAGGGGGCGGACGCGGCCGGTGACGGCATCGGGTGGCGGGAGGCGGCGGCGCTGCCGCTGTGTCTGCTCCAGCCCGCGATGCAGGGACGGCAGGTGCTGGACGCGGTCTTCGCGGAACTGGGCACGCCGGTGACCCCGCGCGTGGAGACGGACTCCATCGCGTCGCTGTTCGCGCATGTGCACACCGGGCAGTGGGCGAGCATCGTGCCGCGCGCGTGGCTGCATGTGTTCGGGGTGCCGGGCGGGATGCGGGTCGTGCCGTTGACGCGGCCCGCGCGGACGTCCGAGGTGGGCTTGCTGCTGGCGGCACGGGAGCCGGTGTCGGTGCTCGGGCGGGCGTTGCTCGATGTGGTGGACGGGGGCGGGATTTCGGTCGCCGAGACGCTGGAGGCGCTGCCGGAGCCGCGATGAGGGGGGCGCGTCATCTTCGTACCCGGGGTGCCCGGGGTACGACTCCTGTCCGGGACGGGCTCGGGTGGGCCCGGGGCGCGGGGGTGCGCGGTGGCTGAGCGCGCGGTTCCCCGCGCCCCTGAGGGGAGTTGGGTTCAGCGCTGACACCCAGCCCCTGCGGTGCATGAGGAGTGGGGGTCAGTTCTGGTGCAGCTTGTTGTGGCCGGGGCCGCCGGAGAGCTTGTCGGTGCCGGGGCCGCCCCAGAGGACATCGTCACCGCTGTTGCCCCACAGGGTGTCGTTGCCCGCCTCGCCGTACAGCTTGTCGTTGCCCTTGCCGCCGTAGAGGACGTCGGCGCCGCCCTTGCCGTGCAGGACGTCGTTGCCGTCGTCGCCGTGCAGGGTGTTCTCCTCGTCGGTGCCGGTCAGGGAGTCGTTCCCGGCGCCGCCGAAGCAGTCCTGCCCGCAGTGGGTGAGGGTGTCGTTCCCCGGTCCGCCGTAGGAGCCGAAGCCGAACGGCCCGCCGCCGCCGTCGAGCCGGTCGTCACCGTCGTCGCCGTAGAGCATGGCGGACGCCGATCCCTTCAGTACGTCGTTGCCCTTGCCGCCGTGGACCCCGGCCCACGCGTGGCTGTCCGGGGCGAGCGTCGCGGTGTCGTCCTTGTCGCCGAGGTCGATGTCGTAGCTGTCCGAGTCATCGGAGTTCTCCGGGATCTTCACCGCGCAGCGCACGACGGTGCGGTCGTCCTGCGTCGGGTACGCGCACTCGTCCGCGTCTCCCGCGCTCGTGTCGATGGCGATGTCGTAGCGGTCGCGGAAGGTGAGGACGTAGTACGAGTCGAACTCCCCGCGGTGCTCTATCTTTTCACCGACCGTCAGCTTGTTCTGCTGGCCGGGGGCGGCCTTGTACCAGAGTTCGCCCTGCTCGTGGACGACGGTGGCGGGGGTCCCCGGGGCGGCGGTGGCGGCGGTGGCGGCCTGCGCCGCGAGGGCGGTTGTGCCGAGGGTGAGAGTGAGGGTGAGGGTTGCGGTGGCTGTAGCGGTGAGGGTGCGGTAACTGCGCATACGGGTGCGGCCCTTCAGGTTCAGTGCGCTGTGGTGCGTGCGGTCACTGGGTGAGACCAGGGGGCCTGGAGGGGAGTTGTGCGGGGGGTCATGAACATCGGCGGGCCGGGGGGTAGCGGCGGCGTGACCACGCCAGAGTGCCGGGCGCGCAACTGTTGTGCCTCGGGTGCAGCCCGGCGGAACCTCTCGCGCAGTTCCCCGCGCCCCCTACGACGCTGACCTCATCGCCAACTCCCGGCCTCCGGCCCTGGGGGTTGGCCTCGCCGCCAACTCCCAGCCCCTCCGGCGATTGAGGAGCGGGGCCTGGGGCAGCGCCCCAGAGTGCCGGGTTCACTGTGGCTGGTCGCGCAGTTCCCCGCGCCCCTCGGGGAGTTGGCCTGCGCGCCATACATCCAGCCCCTCCGGCGATTGAGGAGCGGGGGCTGGGGCAGCGCCCCAGAGTGCCGGGTTCGCTGTGGCTGGTCGCACAGTTCCCCGCGCCCCTTAGGGAGTTGGCCTGAGCGCCAAACTTCCAGCCCCTCCGGCGATTGGGGAGCGGGGCCTGGGGCGGCGCCCCAGAGTGCCGGGTGCGTTGGGGCTGGGCGCGCAGTTCCCCGCGCCCCTGCCCGAGTTGGCCTGAGCGCCGGCTCACAGGTACCCCGACCGGGGTCAGCCGGCGGCACCCCTCACCACCGTGATCAGCGAGCTCACCGCCCGCACCATCGCCTCCCGCCCCACACTCAAATACTTCCGGGAGTCCACCGCATCCGGATGCGCCGCGAGGAACTCCCGTATCGCACCCGTCATGGCGACATTCAGCGCCGTACCGACGTTCACCTTGGCGATACCCCCCCGTACCGCCCGCGCCAGCTCCTCATCGGGCACGCCCGAAGAACCGTGCAGGACGAGCGGCAAGGCCAGCCCCTCGGCGAGCCGCTTGAGCAGGTCATGGTCGAGCGCGGCGGTCCGCGTGGTCATGGCGTGCGAGGAGCCGACGGCGACGGCGAGCGCGTCGACACCGGACGCCGTGACATAGGCGCGGGCCTCCCCCGGATCCGTACGCGCACCGGGCGCATGGGCGTCGAGGGGCCCGCGCCCGTCCTTCCCGCCGACCTCCCCGAGTTCCGCCTCGACCCACAGCCCGTGGGCGTGCCCCCAGTCGGCGGCGGCACGCGTCGCGGCGAGGTTCTCGTCGTACGGGAGGCGGGCCGCGTCGTACATGACGGAGCTGAACCCCGAGTCGGCGGCCTGCCGCAGCAGTTCGTCGCTCTGGACGTGGTCGAGGTGGAGGCCGACCTCGACGGCCGCGCCCTCCGCGGCGGCGACGGCGGCGCGGGCCAGCGGCAGGAGCCGGCCGTAGCGGTAGCGGACCGCGTTCTCGGAGATCTGGAGGATGACGGGCGCGCCGACGGCCTCCGCACCGGCGACGACGGCCTCGACGTGTTCGAGCGTGATGACGTTGAACGCGGCGACGGCCGACCGCCGGGCCGCGGCCGCTTCCACCAACGTCCCTGTGGCTGCGAGGGGCACGGCCCCTCCCTTCTGAAGTACCGGCGTACGAAGGTCAGTTGTCGGTGAGGATGACGGAACGGGTCAGGTGGCGCGGCTGGTCGGGGTCGAGTCCGCGCCGCGCGGCGACGGCGACGGCGAGGCGCTGGGCGCGCACGAGTTCGGCCAGCGGGTCGAGGCGGCCCTCGACCCAGAGGGCGCCGGTCGCGGTGACCTGCTCGGCGAGCCCTTCGGGCGCATCGCCGAGCATCCAGGTGGCGGTGCCCTCGGTGGTGACGGAGATGGGGCCGTGGCGGTACTCCATCGCCGGGTACGCCTCCGTCCAGGACAGGGACGCCTCGCGCATCTTGAGCGCCGCTTCGTTGGCGAGGCCGACGGTCCAGCCCCGGCCGAGGAAGGTGAACTGGCCGCATTCCACGAGCCCTTCGGGCAGCGGCTCGGCGAGCGCGGTGCGCGCGTCGGCGACGGCCTGCTCGGTGTGCAGCCCGAAGTGGGCGCGCAGCAGGGTGAGCGCGGTGGTGGCGAACCGCGTCTGCACGACGGACTTCTCGTCCGCGAACTCCAGGACGACGAGGTCGTCGGCGGCCGTGCGGATCGGCGTCTCGGGGTCGCCGGTGATCGCGGTCGTACGGACCCGGCCCTTGAGGGCGGCGAGCAGGTCGAGGACCTCGGTGGTGGTGCCGGAGCGGGTCAGCGCGATCACCCGGTCGTAGGCGCGGCCGGCCGGGAACTCGGACGCGGCGAACGCGTCGGTCTCGCCCTGTCCTGCCTCCTCGCGCAGCGCGGCGGCGGCCTGCGCCATGAACCAGGAGGTGCCGCAGCCGACGAGGGCGACCCGTTCCCCCGGCGCGGGCAGCGCCGCCTTGTGCTGCGCGGCGAGTCCCGCCGCTCGCGTCCAGCACTCCGGCTGGCTGGTCAGCTCGTTCTCGACATGGCTCATGCCGTGCCCCACTCCCCGATGCGTCGTGTCCGTACGGACCCTGCGGGCGGCGCACTCCCGCACCGCCTTGCGTGTTCCTGCAAGATATAGCTACCTTTCGAGCATTATCAAGCATTCGCGCGCAGTACGGGGAAGCCGGTGCGCCGGGCCCGCGCCGCGGACCGGGGCTGGGGCCGGGGCACCCCTACACACAGGCGGGGAGCCGCGGGCCGGGGCGGTTAAGGTCGATGCGACCGTGTCGAACGTCGACGATTGGAGGCCGCGGATGTCCCGCGACGCCCGCTGGAAGTCCCTCCTGGAGCTGCTCGTGGAGCGCGGCCGGCTCGACGTGGAGGACGCGGCGAGCGAGGTCGGCGTCTCCCCCGCCACCATCCGACGCGACTTCGACCAGCTCGCGGAGCAGCAGATGCTGGTGCGTACGCGCGGCGGCGCCGTCGTGCACGGCGTCAGCTACGAGCTGCCGCTGCGCTACAAGTCGGCGCTCGGCACGGCGGAGAAGGAACGCATCGCCAAGGCCGTCGCCGAACTCCTCACGCCCGGCGAGGCGGTGGGCCTGACCGGCGGCACGACCACCACCGAGGTCGCGCGCGCCCTCGCCGTCCGCCCCGACCTGGCCTCCGGCACCCCGGCCCTGACCATCGTCACGAACGCCCTGAACATCGCCAACGAACTCGCCGTGCGCCCCCAGTTCAAGATCGTGCTGACCGGCGGGGTGGCACGGCCCCAGTCGTACGAGCTGATCGGACCGCTCGCGGACGGCGTGCTCAGCCAGATCACGCTGGACACGGCGGTGCTCGGCGTGGTCGGCCTCGACGTGACGCACGGCGCGTCCGCGCACGACGAGGCGGAGGCCGCGATCAACCGCCTGCTGTGCGAGCGCGCGGCCCGCGTCGTCGTCGCGGCCGACTCCAGCAAACTCGGCCACCGCGCGTTCGCCCGCATCTGCGACGCGGACCAGATCCACACCCTCGTCACGGACACGGCAGCCGACAAGGACACCCTGTCCCGCTTCCGCGAGGCAGGCGTGGAGGTCATCGCGGTCTGAGCACCGGACTCCCGGAGCCTCGGTGACCGTGACGCTCGCCCGGAAGGCCGGCGCAGGGGTCGGGTGCCGGGGGACTCAGCGCGCCCTGCGCTCGTACACCGTCACTCTGCGGCCGCGCACCCGCCGGTCGTCGACCGGCGTGAAGTACCGTCGCAGCGTCCTGGCCTTGATCCGGTCGCGGCCGGTGGTCAGGGGCCGCCTCACCTCGGCCGCGTCCGTCACCAGCAGGATCCGTCGTTCCGCGAGCATCGCGCTGCGTACGCGGCCCTGCTCCGCCTCGACTCCCTTCAACGTGCCCGAGCCTTCAGGGGTCTCGACGAGGGCGATGTCCCGCACACCCGAGAACTCCCGCGGGCAGACGGACTTGGCATCACGCCGGCCCGAGGGGAGGAAGACCACCGCGTCCCCGGCCCGCTTCACCTGCGCCACCTGCCGCGCGACAGCCATCACGTCGTCGACCCGACTGGCCGGGGAGCGCGTGGCCAGCGACTGCGGCACCAGGGCCACCGTGGCCAGCGCGAGGGCGACCGGCAGCACCCACGGCGCCCCCGACGAGAAGCGTCGTTCGACCATGTCCGCGGCGGAACTCAGGGCCGTACCGATCAGCAGGGCGAGGCCGAGCATGCTGTAGAAGATGTAGCGGTCCAGGAAGATCGGCTGGACCAGGGCGAGCAGGATCAGAGACGCGTACGGGACCGCCAGCAGTGGCACGCCCACAGCCGTCGCCGACAACCGCCCGCCCCGCTGTCGCCCCAGACGGGCGCACACGCCGCCGAGCGCCAGCAGGACGCCGGGGCCGATGAGCATGTGCCAGGACAGCGGAGGGATCCACGCGACCTGCGCGGACTGGCTCCGGCTGAACACGATGAGCGGCAGCACGCCTGCGACGGCGCACCCGGCCGCGACGGCCCAGGGGACGAGGACCGCGCGGCCGCTCCCGCACCACACCACGGTGACCAGATGTGCGGCGAGGATGATCAGGGAGAGCCAGTTCAGCAGACCCATGGCGAGCACCACCGCCGCGTAGGCCACCCAGTGCCGTGTGCGGACCGGCCGTTGGAGCGCGGTGACGAGGAGCAGGGTCGCTGCTCCGGCACCGGCGGCCACGAGCGCGTACGAGCGCCCCTCCTGGAGCTGGAACTGCACGGCGGGCAGCAGCGGCAGCGTCAGTCCTGCGGCAAGGCCCGCCCGCGCGTTCGCAAGGCGGCGGCCGATAACGGACACGCTTGCCGCCGCCACCGCGACGGCCAGCACCGACGGCAGACGCAGCGTGATGGTCCCCGCGCCGAAGACCGCGAACAGGCCGTGCATCAACAGGTAGTAGAGCCCGTGGACGACGTCGACGTGGGCCAGCGTGTGGAGGATCTCCGCCGTCGAACGCTCGGCCACCATCCATGTCGCGGCCTCGTCCAGCCACACGCTCCCCTGCCGGGAGAGCCCCCACAGGCCGAAGGCGACCGTCCACAGCGCCGGTGGCACCCACACCGGGCAGGCACGCCACCAACGGGACGGCGGAAGCGCCGGGGCTGTCCGAGGTCTTCGGGCGGGGCGGCGGGGTTCCGTCTCTGACTTCTGTCCGGTGGGCACGGCGAACGACTCCTGGGGACGCGACTGTACGAAAGTCGGCCACGCGGAAGCCCCTGACAGGCGCGGACCGTGGCACCTCCGCCAAGAGGGGCGTCCGCGCCGAACGGCTCCCTCCTCTTGGCCTCCCGGCCTGAATGCGACATCGCCCGTCCGAAAAGCCCCCTCGCCACCCGCGCCACGGCAGGCGCGTCCCGGCCCCCCTCCAGGTGCCATGGCACACACCGCACCCCCCTTGTACGGGTCCGCGCACGCCCCCTACCCTGAGTTTGTGTCGCTATTGAACAAAGTCCGGGTCGTCAGCGCTGACGGGTCGGCTCCCGTGTCCCTGGGCCGCCTTCGGATCGCCCTCACCGTCTTCTTCGCCCTCGACGGCTTCGTCTTCGCCGGGTGGGTCGTGCGGATCCCCGCCATCAAGGAGCAGACGGGCGCCTCGGCGAGCGCGCTCGGGCTCGCGCTGCTCGGGGTGTCGACGGGGGCGGTGGTGACGATGATGCTGACGGGGCGGCTGTGCAAGCGGTTCGGCTCCCATGCCGTGACCGTGGCCTGCGGGGTGCTGCTGCCGCTGACGGTCGCGTTGCCGCCGCTGACGCACTCGCCGGTCACGCTCGGCCTGGTGCTGCTGGTGTTCGGCGCCGCGTACGGCGGGATCAACGTGGCGATGAACAGCGCCGCCGTCGATCTCGTCGCGGCCCTGCGGCGCCCGGTGATGCCGAGTTTCCACGCGGCGTTCAGCCTCGGCGGCATGGTGGGCTCGGGGCTCGGCGGGCTGGTCGCCGGGCACCTCTCCCCCACCCGGCACCTGCTGGCGATCACCGTCGTCGGGCTGCTCGTCACGGCGGCCGCGGGACCGACCCTGCTGCGGCACCCGGCGCCCCGGCCGCCCGAGCGGGTGGTGACGCCCGAGCACGTCAACACGGCCGACGCCCCGCGCGGGTTCGCCCCGGGCACGCGCGGCCTGGTCCTCGTCTTCGGCCTCATCGCCCTGTGCACGGCGTACGGGGAAGGGGCTCTGGCCGACTGGAGCGCGCTGCACCTGGAACAGGACCTGCACGCGCGCCCCGGGGTGGCGGCGGCGAGTTACGCCTGTTTCGCGCTCGCCATGACCGTCGGCCGGCTCGGCGGCACCGCGCTCCTCGAACGCCTCGGCAGGACGCGCACCCTGGTGTGCGGCGGGCTGCTGGGCGCGGCCGGGATGCTGCTCGGCTCCCTCGCCCCCTCGGTGGGCTGGGCGCTGGCGGGCTTCGCGGTGACCGGGCTCGGCCTCGCGAACATCTTCCCGGTGGCGGTCGAGCGGGCCGGGGCGCTCGCGGGCCCGACCGGCGTCGCGGCAGCCTCCACGCTCGGCTACGGCGGCATGCTGCTCGGCCCGCCCGCGATCGGCTTCATGGCCGACTGGTTCTCGCTGCCGGCGGCGCTGACCAGCGTCGCGCTGCTCGCGGCCGTGGCGGCGACGATCGGCTTCGCCACGCGCCGGGCGGCGACCGGCTGACCCGTCAGGATCACGGAACTCACCGTCCCCGTACGCCCCGAGAGGGCAGACTCGGCGCCATGGAGACAGCCGAGCACATCGAGACAGTCGACCGTGAGGGCCGCGCGCTCGCCGAGGCGGCCACGAAGGCGGGCGTGGACGCGCCGGTGGCGACCTGCCCCGGCTGGCAAGTACGGGACCTGCTGCGCCACCAGGGCGCGGTGCACCGCTGGGCCGGGTCGTACGTGGCCGAGGGCCACACCGAGCGCCGGCCGCTCGTCGAACCGGCGGACCTCGACGGGGACGACCTGCTCGCCTGGTACACGCAGGGGCATGAGGCGCTGGTCGACACCTTGCGGCAGGCCGACCCGGACATCGACTGCTGGGCGTTCCTGCCCGCGCCGTCCCCGCTGGCGTTCTGGGCGCGGCGGCAGGCGCACGAGACGGCGGTGCACCGGGTGGACGCGGAGTCCGCGCTGACGGGCACCGCGGGCCTCGACGACCTGCAACCGGACGCGCTGACGCCGGAGTTCGGCGTGGACGGCATCGACGAACTGCTCACCGGGTTCCACGCGCGCCCGCGCAGCCAGGTCCGTTCGGCGGTGCCCCGCGTGCTGCGGGTGCGGGCGACGGACGCCGGGGTGAGCTGGACGGTCCGCATCACGGAGGAACCGCCCGCCGCGGTGCGCGGCGCCGACACGGACGCGGAGTGCGAGGTCGCGGGCCCGGCGGCGCGCCTGTACCTGGCGCTGTGGAACCGGCTGCCGTTCCCCGCCGTGACGGGTGACGAGGCACTGGCCGCGATGTGGAAGGACCGGTCGGCGGTCTGACCTACGGAGGCCGGGGAGCCGACGCCCGAGGAGACGCGGGAGGGCGCGGGCGTGCGGGCGTGCGACTGGGCCCGGGGTGCGAGGCAGTCGCGTAACAAGCCGAACGAGCCGGCCTCGGCGCTCTAGGGCGTGTCCGCAAAGTCCCGTCTGCCCCGCGACGCCTGGCACGCACTCTCGCCGCACCGGGCGTAAGGCCAAGTACATCCAGTACGAGGC
>NZ_JBVKBC010000019.1:0-122907 GCF_055639095.1 Streptomyces sp. NPDC107550 | reverse complement strand
TCCCCGCGCCCCTGGAGGGGCGACTGCGTCGCCACCTCCTCCCCTGGGGAGCTGGGGCGAAGCCCCGCTCCCTCAGGGGCGCGGGGAACTGCGCGCCCAGCCACGACGAGAGTCGAGGTCACTCACCGGCCGGGGCCACCCACCTACCCAGCGGCGCGTTCATGGCATCAAGGCCAGCCGGGCGCAGAGCGCCGCCAGCGGAAGCTCCGCGCACACCGCCATCAAGAGCGCCGTCCCGAACCCACCCCCCGCCCCCGCGGTCACCACATCGAACCAGGCGTCCACCACGAGCAGCGCCGCCGTGGCCGCCCCCACGACCCCGCCCCGCCGCCGATCCCCCCGCGCGGCAAGCACCCCCGTACTGATCAGCCCGCCCGCCTCCAACGCGTCGAGCCCGACCCAGGCGACCGCCCAGTGCGCCGCCTGCGCGGTGTCCGGCAACGCCGTGGCCAGTACGTACAGCCACGGCAGCAGCGCGACCCCGCACCCCACGAGCAGCCCCCCGACCCACCGCCCCCGCGCGACGCCCCGCACACTCCGCCCGCCCCGCGCACCCCGCACGGGCCCCCGCACCAGTTGACTCATCGTCTTTCCTCGCTCCCCGCCGGCCCTCCCGGTCACGTCTCCCACCCTGCGCCGCCCGCCAGGGCCCCGTCAGTCACGCGGGGTTCCGACCTGGGGTGGAGAAAAGTGCACCCCGGAAGCGGGCGGAAACGGCATGGTCCGGCCACCCGCGCCGGCCCTACCGTGTGGCGCATGCGACTCACGACGTGGGGACGGGTGGCGGCCCGCCCGTTCCACGGAGCCGGGCGCCGGACCGCGCTCGTCGCCGCCGGACTGCCGCTCCACCTCGCCGCCGTACCCCTGTGGCTCTGGCTGCTCGGCACGCTCGCGGCGCTGGTCCCGGCCGCGGCCCCGCTACCGGTGCTGGCCGCTCTCGCGGTGACGCCCCTGCTGACGTTCGCGCAGCGGCTGCGCCACCGGGCGCTCACCGGACGGGACCTCCCGCGCCCCGCCGCGCCCGGCCCGGGTCCCAGGTGGACGGCGGCGGTGCGCCGCCTGGCCACCCGGGCGTACTGGCGGCAGGTCTGCTACCACGCCGTGGCCGGCCCGCTGTTCGCCGTCCTCGACCTCGCCCTGCTCGCCCTGTGGGCCACCGCGGCCGTGGCCGCCTCCCTGTACGTGTGGATCTGGGCGCTGCCCCCGCAGTGGCGGGTCGCCGACCTCGGGTACGCCACGCAGGCCGTCTACATCACCGCCGGCGGTCTCGCCCTGCTGTTTCTCGCGCCCCGGCTGACCGGCGCCCTGGTGCGTCTGGAGACCCGGACGGCCGGGGCGCTGCTCGGTCCGAGCCGTACGGAGGAGCTGGCCCGCAGGGTCGAGGACCTCGCCGAGAGCCGGGCCGGTGTCCTCGATGCCGCCGACGCCGAACGGCGGCGGATCGAACGCGACCTGCACGACGGCGTGCAGCAGCGCCTCGTCTCGCTCGCCGTCAACCTGGGCCTGGCCCGCGCCACCCTGGTCGATCTGCCCGAGGACGCCCGCAAGGTGATCGACGAGGCGCACCGCGAGGCCAAGGAGGCGATAGCCGAGCTGAACGACCTGGTGCGCGGCCTGCATCCGGCCGTCCTCGAGGACCGGGGCCTGGACGCCGCGCTGTCCGGGGTCGCCGCCCGCCTCCCGCTGCCGGTGCGCGTGGCGGTGGACCTGCGCAGGCGCCCCTCGCCGACGGTCGAGGCGGTCGCGTACTTCGTGGTCTCCGAGGCCCTGACGAACGTGGTCAAACATGCCGGAGCGAGCCGGGCGGACGTGACCGTGGAGCGGATCGGGGAGACACTGCGGGTGGTCGTCGCGGACGACGGCGCGGGCGGCGCGGATCCCTCGGCGCCCGGCGGCACCGGGCTCGCCGGGCTCGCCCGGCGCGTCGCGTCCGTCGACGGCACGTTCGTCTGCCGCAGCCCCGCCGGGGGCCCGACCGTCGTCACCGTGGAGCTGCCGTGCGCGCCGTGATCGCCGAGGACTCCCTCCTCCTGCGCATCGGCGTGGTCAAGGTGCTGGAGACGGCCGGTTTCGAGGTGTGCGCGCAGGCCGCCGACGCGGACGGGCTGCTGGCCGCCGTCGAGGAGCACCGGCCGGACATCGCCGTGGTCGACGTGCGTATGCCGCCCGGCTTCACCGACGAGGGGGTGCGCGCCGCGCTGGTGATCCGCCGCCAGTACCCGCGTACGGCCGTGCTCCTGCTGTCGCAGTACGTGGAGGAGCGGTACGCGGCCGATCTGCTCGCCGCCCACACCTCGGGCGTCGGCTATCTGCTCAAGCAACGGGTCGCGGACGTCGAGGAGTTCATCGAGGCGGTGCGCCGGGTGGCGGCCGGCGGCACCGCGCTCGATCCGCAGGTCGTCGCGCAGTTGCTGGTGCGCCGGCACAGCGATCCGCTCGACCGGCTGACCCCGCGCGAGCGGGAGGTCCTCGAACTGATGGCGGGCGGCCGGTCCAACTCGGGGGTCGCCGCCGAACTGGTCGTCAGCGAGAGCGCGGTCGCCAAGCACATCAACAGCATCTTCACCAAGCTCGACCTGCCGCGGGCCGACGCCGATCACCGCCGTGTCCTCGCGGTCCTGCGCTTCCTGGGCGTGGCCGCCACCTGACACCGCCGCCCGAAGCCGCGGCGGCCCGGGGGAGGCAGGGGCGAAGCCCCGCCTCCAGGGGCGCGGGGAACTGCGCGAACGTTCAGGGCAGCGGGCCTCACCCGGGAACTCCCCACCCGGAGGCGCCGGTCGGTCGGGGTCAGTCGAACTGGAGGGAGCGCTTCGCCAGCCCCAGCCAGAAGCCGTCGATCACCGACCGCCCCTCGTCCAGCCCGCCGCCGGCCCCCTCCGCCGCCCCCATCGTCACGAACAGCGGAGCGAAGTGCTCCGTACGGGGATGGGCCAGGGCGCCCGCGGGGGACTTGCGGGTGAAGTCGAGCAGGGCGTCGACGTCCCGCGCCTCAAGCGCCCGGCGCCCCCAGTCGTCGAACTCCGCCGACCACGACGGCACGCCCCCGCCATGCCGCAGCGCCGCCAGATTGTGCGTGAAGAACCCGGAGCCGATGATCAGCACGCCCTCGTCCCGCAGGGGCGCGAGCCGCCGCCCGATCTCCATCAGCTTCTCGGGGTCGAGGGTGGGCATGGAGACCTGGAGGACGGGGATGTCGGCGTCCGGGTACATCTCGACGAGCGGCACGTACGCCCCGTGGTCGAGCCCCCGGTCGGGCACGTCCTGCACCGGCGTACCGGGCCCGCGCAGCAGTTTCCGTACGGACTGGGCGAGTGCGGGCGCGCCGGGGGCGGCGTAGCGGACCTGGTAGTAGTGCTCGGGGAAGCCCCAGAAGTCATAGACGAGGGGGACGGTCTCGACGGCGCCGAGGGAGAGGGGCGCGTCCTCCCAGTGGGCGGAGACCATGAGGATCGCCTTGGGGCGCGGCAGCTCGGCGGACCACGCGGCGAGCTGGCTCGTCCACAGGGCGTCGTCGGCGAGCGGCGGGGCGCCGTGGGAGAGGTAGAGCGCGGGCATGCGCTCGGCGGCGGGAGCGGTCACGGCGACCTCCTTGAAGTTTCAAGCTTTACGTACTGACGAACGTACCCCTTGTTTGTTTAAGATTCAAGAAGGAGGGTCTACTGATGGACGCCAAGGACGACAGCGACAACAGCAACCGCGACGGCGGCGCCCCGCGCTGGCTCAGCGCCGAGGAGCAGCGCACCTGGCGCGCGTATCTGCACGCCACCACCCTGCTGGAGGACCACCTCGACCGCCAGCTCCAGCGCGACGCGAAGATGCCGCACGTCTACTTCGGCCTGCTCGTCACGCTCAGCGAGGCCCCGCGCCGCCGGCTGCGGATGACGGAGCTGGCGATCCAGGCCAAGATCACCCGCTCCCGGCTCTCGCACGCCGTCGCCCGCCTGGAGAAGAACGGCTGGGTGCGCCGCGAGGACTGCCCATCGGACAAGCGCGGCCAGTTCGCCGTGCTGACCGACGAGGGCCTCGCCGTCCTGGAGCGCGCCGCCCCCGGGCACGTGGAGACGGTGCGCCAGGCCCTGTTCGCGCGGCTCACCCCCGAGCAGCAGAAATCCCTCGGCGAGATCATGCGGATCGTCGCCGAGGGACTTCAGCCGAAGGAGGCCGGGGCGGACCTCCCCTGGCTGCGGTGAGCCGCCGGGGAGGTCAGTGCGCGATCACCGGCACCAGGACCTCGTCCTCGGCCGCGCCGTCCGCGTCCTTCGCCCCGCCCGACGCGCGCGCCGCGCCCGAGCCGGGCACACCGGTCGTGATGAGCGTGAAGGCGAGCGTGGCCGCGACGGCGAGGATGCCGACCGCCCACCAGATGGCGTGGGTGTAACCGTCGACCATGGCCTGCGCCTGGAGCAGCCGCGCGTCACGGGCGCCGGCCGCGTGGGAGGCGAGGTAGGCCGTCGTCGCGGACGCGGCGATGGTGTTGAGCAGGGCCGTGCCGATGGCGCCGCCGACCTGCTGCGAGGTGTTGACCATCGCGGAGGCCACGCCCGCGTCCCGCGCCTCGACACCGATGGTCGCCAGCGACATGGCCGGCATGAACGCCGTGCCCATGCCGAGGCCGAGCAGCGCTTGCGCGGGCAGGATCAGCGTCGCGTACGAGGAGTCCACGGACAGGCCCGTCAGGATCAGCATGCCGAGCGCGGCGACGAGGAAGCCGGGGCCCATGAGCAGGCGCGGGCGCACCCGGGTCATCAGACGGGCGCCGATCTGCGTGGAGCCCGTGATCATGCCGGCGATCATCGGCAGGAACGCGAAGCCCGTCTTGACCGGCGAGAAGCCCTTCACGACCTGGAGGTAGTAGGTCAGGAAGAGGAACAGGCCGAACATGGCGATCACGGCGAGGCCGAGCGAGGCGTAGACACCGCCGCGGTTGCGGTCGGCGACCACGCGCAGCGGCAGCAGCGGGTGGCGGGTGCGGGACTGCACGGCGACGAACGCGAGCAGCAGCACGGCCGAGGCGACGAACATGCCGACGGTCGTGGCGTCCGACCAGCCCGCCGACTCCGCGCGCGTGAACCCGTAGACGAGCGAGACGAGGCCGAGCGTGGACAGGACGACGCCGGGCAGGTCGAGCGGCGAGCGGTTGCGGCCGCCGGCCGGCTCGCGGATGACGAAGTAGGCACCCGCGGCGGCGATCACGGCGAACGGGATGTTGACGAAGAACGTCCAGCGCCAGTTCAGGTACTCGGTGAGGAAGCCGCCGAGGATCAGGCCGACGGCACCGCCGCCGCCCGCGATGGCGCCGTAGATGCCGAACGCCTTCGCGCGCTCCTTGGCGTCGGTGAACATGACCGCGAGCAGCGACAGCGCGGCCGGGGCGAGCAGCGCGCCGAAGACGCCCTGGAGGGCGCGGGCGCCGAACATCATCGCCTCGTTCTGCGCGGCGCCGCCGAGCGCGGAGGCGAGCGCGAAGCCGAGCAGACCGGTGACGAAGGTGCGCTTGCGGCCCCACAGGTCCGCGATGCGCCCGCCGAACAGCAGCAGTCCGCCGAAGGCCAGCGCGTAGGCCGTGATGACCCACTGCTTGTTCCCGTCGGTGATGCCGAGGTCGCTCTGGGCGGCGGGCAGGGCGATGTTCACGATGGTGGCGTCGAGGACCACCATCAACTGGGCGAGCGCGATGAAGACCAGGGCCTTCCAGCGGCGCGCGTCGCCTTCCATGGCTGCCGTTTTCGGCAAGGGGGTACCCACAGCGGGACTCCAAGTCGTGAAGAAGCGTGAGAAATCGGTTGCGTACGGGTGTGCGTGCTGGTGCGTACTGATGCGTGCCTGACGAGCGCTGACGGCGGTGCGGCTACGGATGCGGGGTGCGGGCCGGCGGCCGCGGCGGCGGGGTCACTCCTGGCGCAGCGACTCCAGCGTCGCGGCCGTGCCCGGGAGTTCGGAGCGGGCCGGGGTCGCCAGGCCGTCGAGGAACAGTTGCAGGTGGCGGTGGACGAAGCGGTCGAAGTCGAGACAGCCGGTGCCGGGCAGCGGCCGGGTGAGCTGGGAGAGGGCGACCATGAGGTCCCCGACGCCGATGTCGGGGCGCAACTCGCCCGCGCCGCGCGCCCGTTCGACCAGGTCCTCGATGGCGGCGGTGAGCCGGCCGAGGGCGGCGACGACGTCCGGGTGCTCCCGGTCGAAGGTCGCGTCGAGCATCGGGCACAGGGCGCCGACGCGCTCGTCGGCGGCGGCGTGCACGAAGGTGCGCAGCGCCGCGAACGGGGTGCTCTCGCCGCTGTCGACGGCGGCGAGGGCCCGGTCCGCGTGGGCGGTGACATGGTCGGTGACCGTGAGGACGACGTGGTGCATGAGGTCGCCGCGGTCCTTGAAGTTGCGGTACAGCGTCGCGTTGCCGACGCCGGCGCGGCGGGCGACCTCGTCGAGGGGGAGGTCGCTGCCGTGCTCGACGATCAGCTCGCGCGCGGCGGCCACGACGCGCTCCCGGTTGCGCACGGCGTCCGCGCGCGGGCGCGGGGTGCGCTGCGGTGCGCTGCCGGTGACGGTGGCCACGGCTCTCTCCTCTGCTCGGTCGTTCCCGTTCGATACTCAGGGGCGGAAGCGGGGAGCCAGTCCCCGGTTCCTGCGGACACAGGGCTAAACGGGGAGAAGGTCCCCGGATATTTCCCCGACCCGTTGTGACCTGCCTCACACCTCCTGAGCGGGGAAAACCCACGATCGGCGCACCCAGCGCGCGGCCCGCCGCCCCCCGACACAGGGTGAGCGAAACGGAGCCGAGCGTGAGGCGGGTCGGATGCGGCAGCAGCGGATATGCGGGGGCCGGCGCGGTGCGATGCTCGCCGGGGCCACGGCCGGCGCGCTCGCCCTGACCCTCACCGCGAGCAGCGGCCGCCTCCTGGACGGCTCGCCCACCGCCGCGGGACCGGTCGCCCAGGCCCGCGCCACCTCGCTCGGCCCCTGCATGCTCCGCGGCACGCGCGGCGTCCAGATGACCGAGGGCGTGCCCACCTCCACCGGCTACGCCCGCTCCACCGGCACGGTCCGCGCCCTGAACCTGATGATCGACTTCCCCGACGCGCACGGCGAGGGCAGCGCGCTCGACCGGCTCGGCGAGTTCTTCCCGCGGACCCGCGACTGGTTCCGCACCGGCTCCTACGGCCGCCTCGACTACGTGCCCGAGGCGCCGGTGGCGAACTGGCTGCGGATGCCCAAGGCGTTCTCCGCGTACGAGATAGAGCGCGGCGCCCCCTTCGACCCCGGCTACCGCGAGCTGGTCGACGACATCGTCGCCGCCGCCGACCCGGACGTCGACTTCCGCCGCTACGACCTCGTCAACGTGCTGATCACCCCGAACGCGGGGCCCAGCGCCCTGGACACCGTGCTCTCGGTGACGTTCGCCGGGAACCGGGACGCGCCCGTCGCCGACGGCGTGCCGCTGTCCAACGTCTCGTTCGTCTACTCCCGCCAGGACGACGGCTCCGGCTCGTACGCGAAGACCGGCTACCGGGTGCTGCCGCACGAGAACGGGCACGTCTTCGGCCTGCCCGACCTCTACACCCCGGACGGCGGCGGCGCCGTAGGGCACTGGGACATCATGAGCGAGGACTGGGGGGTCGGCAACGACCTGCTCGGCTGGCACAAGTGGAAGCTGGGCTGGCTCACCGGCTCCCAGATCGGCTGCGCCGCACAGCCCGGCACCACCGAGCACCTGATCTCCCCGCTGTCGCGCCCCGGCGGGGAGACGAAGCTGGTGTTCGTGCCGCTGACCGAGCGCACGGGGTACGCCGTCGAGGTCCGCACCCGCGCGGGCAACGACGAGGGCGTGTGCCGCCCCGGCGTCCTCGTCTACAAGGTGGACGCCGACGTGGACACCGGGCACGGGCCGATCACCGTGGAGGACGCCACGCCCGACAGCGGCGGCTGCACCCGCCGCCCCAACGTGCAGGCCGAACTCTCCGACGCGACCTTCCGCCCCGGCGAGACCTTCCGCGACCGCAAGGCGGGCCTGCGCGTCTCGGTCGCGGGCGTGGACGGCGAGGGCCGCTACCGGGTCTTCGTCACGCGCCGCTAGAAGCCTCCGTGCCGGAGTCCTGCGTGCCGGGTCCCGGCGCTCCGGGTGCCGCCGCTGTCAGGCGGGTGCCGAGGTCCCGTACGGCGGTGGCCAGTTCGGGCGGGCCGTGGACCGTGAAGGGGTGGCCCGTCATCGCCAGCCGGATCGCCATCCGGTCCGGGGCCTCGGTCGCCGTCGCGCGCAGCCGGCAGCCGCCCGAGTCCAGCGGCTGCGGGGCGCCGAGCCAGGACGGGACGCGGGCGGCCAGCGCCTCGGCGGGCGCCGCGAACTCCACGTCCAGCTCATACGTCTCCCCGCGCCCCCACGACGCCATCGAGCGCCGCAGGTACTCCGCCTCGTCGCCCTCCGGCACCGGGCGCGGCACGAAGCGGGCGCCCGTGGCGAACGGCTCGGCCACCCGGTCCACCCGGAAGGTGCGCCAGGCGTCGCGGTCGATGTCGTACGCCACGAGGTACCAGCGCCGGCCCGTGGAGACCAGGCGGGCCGGTTCGGTCAGGCGGCGGGTCTCGGTGCAGTCGGCGGCCCGGTAGCGAAAGCGCAGCCGCTCCTGCCCGGCCGCCGCCGACGCGATCACCGTCAGCGTCTCGGGCGCGATCGTCGCGCCGTCGCCCGAGGTCAGCGGCACGGTCGCGGCCTGGAGCGTGGCCACCCGGTGGCGCAGCCGGGACGGCAGCACCTGCTCCAGCTTGGCCAGCGCCCGTACCGACGCCTCCTCCACGCCCTCCACCGCGTGCCCGGCGCCCGCCCGCAGCCCGACCGCGATGGCCACGGCCTCCTCGTCGTCGAGGACCAGCGGGGGCAGCGCCTTGCCCGCGACCAGGCGGTAGCCGCCGTCGGAGCCCATCGTGGCCTGCACCGGATAGCCGAGGTCGCGCAGCCGGTCGATGTCGCGGCGGACCGTGCGCCGCGAGACGCGCAGCCGGTCGGCCAGCTCCCCGCCGGGCCACTCGCGCGGGGTCTGGAGGAGGGAGAGGAGCTGGAGCAGCCGGGCCGGGGTGTCCGTACTGGTCGTCGTCATGCCGCCCAGAATGCCGTGTATCTAGGACACGAGCTGACCTACATCACTCGTATGTTCTTCCCATGACCACCACCGCAGCAGTCGAAGCACCCGAGCCGGCCACGGACCGGCGCCGCTGGTTCGCCCTGGCCATCGTCATGACGGCCGCCTTCATGGACCTCGTCGACGTGACGATCGTGAACATCGCCCTGCCGACCATCAAGGCCGACGAGGGCGCCACGGACGGGCAGATCCAGTGGATCACCGCCGGTTACGCGCTGGCCTTCGCCGCCCTGCTCATCACCGGCGGCAGGCTCGGCGACATCTTCGGCCGCAAGCGGCTGTTCCTCCTCCGCATCGGCGGCTTCACGCTCGCCTCGGCGCTGTGCGGCCTCGCCGCGAACCCGGAGATGCTGCTCGCCTCGCGCATCCTCCAGGGCGGCATGGCGGCGATGATGGTCCCGCAGGTCCTGTCGATCGTGCACGCCACCTTCCCGGCGCACGAGCGCGGCAAGGTCTTCGGCCTGTTCGGCGCGATCGTCGGCCTCGGCGCGGTCTCAGGACCGCTGCTCGGCGCGCTGCTCACCGAGTGGGACATCGCCGGGCTGACCTGGCGCCCCATCTTCCTGATCAACCTGCCCGTCGGCGTCGCCGCCCTGATCCTCGGCGCCCGCTTCATCACCGAGTCGAAGGCGCCGCGCGCCCTCAAGCTGGACCTCGTCGGCGTCGCCCTGGTCACGCTCGCCATGCTGGCGCTGGTCTACCCGCTGACCCAGGGCCGCGAGAACGGCTGGCCGGTGTGGGGGTTCGTGATGATGGCCGGGTCCGTCGTCATCGCCGCCGCCCTCGTCGCGTACGAGCGGGCCAAGACCCGGCGCGACGGCTCGCCGCTGATCGAGCTGTCCCTGTTCCGCGTGAAGTCCTTCGCGGGCGGCATCGCCGTGCAGACCGTCTTCGGCGTCACCACCGGCATCTTCTTCCTCACCTGGACCCTGTACATGCAGCTCGGCCTCGGCTGGAGCGCGCTGCGGGCCGGTCTGACGGGCGTGCCGTTCTCCCTCGCCGTCTCGGTCGCGGCCGGGATGTCCGTGCAGAAGCTCGTGCCCCGCTTCGGCCGCAAGGTCCTCCAGGCGGGCGCCCTGGTCATGGCGGCGGGCGTGCTCGTCTATGTGTACGAGACCGAGCACTACGGCATGTCCATCGCCTCCTGGCAGATGGCGCTGCCGCTGGTCGTGATGGGCCTCGGCATGGGCCTGATCGTGGCCCCGCTGACCGACGCGGTGCTCTCCGAGGTGCCGCGTGAGCACGCCGGTTCGGCGTCCGGCCTGATCAACACGGTCATGCAGATGGGCAACGCGCTGGGCCTGAGCCTCGTCTCGGTGGTCTTCTTCAACGTCGTCGACGACCGCATGGCCTCCGGCGCGGGCCGCATGGCCTTCGTGGACGCCTTCCAGCACGCCTTGCTGTGGTCGGCGGGCATCCTCGTCGGCATCTTCCTGCTGATGTTCGCCCTGCCGCGCCGTCCGGCACACGGTGAGGCGCCCGCCGCGCCGGTCGAGGGCGGCGCCCCGGCCGAGGACGAGGCGCGGGAGACGCGTGAGCCGGCGACGGTCGCCTGATCCCCGTACGGGAAGGCACGAGGGCGCGGGCCCGGGGGGAGAACTCCCTCGGGCCCGCGCCCTTGTCCGTGCCGAGGACCTGGGCCGGCGGTCCGTGCCGGGGGTCAGTCGGAGGCGCGGCCGATCTGGTCCAGGCCCGCGAGGATCTCCGCCGGGCGGCTGCCGGGCATGACGGCGCGGCCGATGCGGTGGCGTACGGCGGTGCGCACGGTCGGCCACGAGCGCAGGCCCACCGGGTGGAACTCGGCGGACGGCATCTGGTCGACGAACGGCCACAGTTCGCGCTGCGAGCGGTCCGCGCGCAGTTGCTGCGAGCCGGTGAGCGTGACGGGCAGCGTCGACTGCCCGCCGCCGTACTTCTTCGCCGAGTTCTGGCTGAACAGGAACGTCAGGAACGCGCCCGCCGCGTCCGCGTGGCCGCCCTTCTCGAACGCCATCATCCAGTCGTTGAGGCCGACCGGCGGCGCCGCGCCGTCACCGTCCTTCTTCGGGAACGCCGCGTGCGCGTACGGCAGCCGCGCCTGGTCGGCGGCGCCGAGCAGCACCGGGTGCGCGATGAGCATGCCGGCCTTGCCCTTGAGGAACTCGGCGTACGCGTGCGTGCGGGTGAGCGTCGCCGGGTCGGCGCCCGCGAGACCCGGGGCGACCAGCTCGTCGCGCAGCCAGGCCAGGGTGCGCTCGTTGGTGGTCGAGCCGAAGTCGTAGCCGCCCGCGTCGGAGTAGCCGCCGCCGCCCGAAAGCAGCCAGGCGAGCAGTTCGTCCTCGGCGGCCTCGGGGCCGAGCTGGAGCGCGTACGGGGTGGGGACGCCGGTCGCCTTCAACGCCTCAGCGGCGGCGCGCAGTTCGGCCCACGACTTGGGCGGCCCGTCGAGCCCGGCGCGCTCGAACAGCGCCGTGTTGTAGAACAGGCGCGGCGTGCTGGCGAGGATCGGGATGCCGTACTGGACGTAGGAGACCTTGCCCGCGTCGGCGAACGAGCGGATGAAGTCGGCCTCGGTCGGCACGTCGAACAGCTTCGTCACCGGGTACAGCTCACCGTCCTCGGCGTACGGCGCGAAGATGTTGCCCTGGGCGATGTCCGGCGGGTTGCCGTCCTTGACCCGGCGCCGCAGCGTCGCGTCGATCTTCAGGAACGGCACGCGCTCGACCTCGACGCGGATGTTCGCGTGCTTCTTGTGGAACGCCTTGGTGACGTCGTCCCACTGGTCGCCGATGGACGCGCCGATGCTCTTGTCGTAGCTGGCGACGAGCAGCTTGAGGGTGGCATCGCCGCTGTCGCCGCTGCCGCAGCCGCTCAGGCCGAGGGCCCCCGCCCCCGTCACGCCCGCCGTGTTGATCAGGAACTGCCGCCGCCGCACCGTACTGCCCCGCTCACCGGCCATGCATCCGTGGCCATCTGTTCGACATCTTTGACATGATCATCTCTGGCGGTGGCAGATTGTGTCACATGGGCATACTCTGACTGTATGGCAGGTCCCGTATCCCCCCAGGCGACGACGCTGACGGAGCGGCGCAAGGCCGCCACCCGCCTGGACATCGCCCGCACCGCCGCGCAGCTCTTCGCCGAGCAGGGCCTGCGGGCCACCCGCGCCGAGGACATCGCGCGCGCGGCCGGCGTCGCGCCGCGCACCTTCTACCGCTACTTCGCCACGAAGGAAGAGGCGGTCGCCCCGCTGTTCGCGGCCGGCGCCCAGCAGTGGGCCGAGGCGGTGCGCGAGGCCCCGGCCGGGCTGTCCGTCCCCGAGGCCCTGCGCCATGCCGTCGATCGCGCCCTGACCGCCGGCGACCCGGCGAACGCGGCCTCCCTGGAGTGGGTCCGCACCCTCCTGCGCCTCACCGACCAGTCCCCGGCGCTGCGCGCGGTCTGGGCCGACACCGGCTGGGTCTCCGAGAAGACGCTGCTCACGGTGTTGGCGGAGCGCTCCGGCGCCGACCCGGCCGCGGCCCCGGTCGCCCTGCGGCTGACGGCGGCCGTGGCGTCGGCGGCGGTCCGCGTCGCCGTCGAGACCTGGGCGGCGACCGACGCCCCGCCCGCCGGTGACCTCGGCCCCGCCGCGCTGGCGGCCCGCCTGCTCCGCGACGCGCTGTCGCCCGCGCCCCCGGCCTGACCGCCCGCCCGGCGCGCCCCCTCTCGGCCCGGCCCGGCCGGCGCCGAGACCCCCGAACCTCGGAGGGACGACCTCCGGAACTACCTCCCCGAAGAAGTGGAACCCCCTCATGAACAACCTGAGCGGCAAGACCGTCATCGTCACCGGCGGAGCCCGCGGCATCGGCGGCCAGATCGCCCGGATCGCCACGGCCGCCGGTGCCAACGTCGTCATCGGTGACGTCCTGGACGACGAGGGCAAGGCCCTCGCCGCCGAGCTGGGCGACACCGCCCGCTACGTCCACCTCGACGTGACCTCCGAGGACGAGTGGCAGGCGGCCGTCGCCTACACCGTCGCGGAGTTCGGCGCGGTCCACGGCCTCGTCAACAACGCGGGCATCTCGACCGGCATGCCCTTCGACACCGAGAGCGTCGAGCGCTTCCGCAAGGTCATCGAGGTCAACCTCGTCGGCGTCTTCGCCGGCATGAAGTCCGTCGTCCCCTCGATGAAGGAGGCGGGCGGCGGCTCCATCGTCAACATCTCCTCCGCCGCCGGTCTCATGGGCCTCGCCCTGACCAGCTCGTACGGCGCCTCGAAGTGGGGCGTGCGCGGCCTGACGAAGATCGCCGCCGTCGAGCAGGGCACCGCCCGCATCCGCGTCAACTCCGTGCACCCGGGCATGACGTACACGCCGATGACCGCCCAGGTCGGCATCCAGCAGGGCGAGGGCAACTACCCGAACACGCCGATGGGCCGCGTCGGCGAGGCGGACGAGATCGCGAGCGCCGTGGTGTTCCTGCTCTCCGACGACGCCTCGTACGTCACCGGCGCCGAGCTGGCCGTCGACGGCGGCTGGACCACGGGCCCGACCGTCAAGTACGTCATGGGCCAGTAGGCACCACCGGCACCCACCCGCCGTCCGGGCCCGGTCTCCTCGCGGGAGGCCGGGCCCGGCCGTTTACGGTACGGGGGTCAGGGGGCTTTCCCGTACGGGGATCAGGGCGCCGCCGTCCGCCCGCTCATGCCCGTTCATGTCTGGCGCGTGCCCGATCGTGTTTACTTTCCCGTAAAGTGGTCGTAGCCTCGGGGGAGAGCAACAGATTCGGGCACAGAGCAAAGGCAGTCGGACATGTACGCACCGGAGCGCCAGCAGGAGATCCTCCGTATCGCCCGCGAGAGCGGCCGCGTCGACGTGCTGTCGCTGGCCGAGGAGTTCCAGGTCACCGCCGAGACCGTGCGCCGCGACCTGAAGGCCCTGGACCGCGCCGGACTCGTGCGCCGCGTGCACGGCGGCGCGATCCCCGCCGGCCGCCTCGACTTCGAGCCCGACCTCGCCGAGCGCGAGGGCACCGCCGCCGACGAGAAGGACCGCATCGCCCGCGCCGCCCTCGCGGAACTGCCCGGCGACGGCGGCAGCGTCATCCTCGACGCCGGTTCGACCGTCGCGCGCCTGGCCGCCGCCCTGCCGCTGGAGTCGGCGCTGACCGTCGTCACCCACGGCCTGCCCACCGCCGCCCGCCTCGCCGACCACCCCGGCGTCCAGCTCCACCTCGTCGGCGGCCGCGTACGCCACCGCACCCGCGCCGCCGTCGACGCCTGGGCCCTGCGCGCCTACGCCGAGATCCGCGCCGACGTCCTCTTCCTCGCGGCCAACGGGTTCTGCCCCCGCGCCGGACTGACCACCCCCGATCTCGCCGAGGCCGCCGTCAAGCGCGCCGCCGTCGCCGCCGCCCGCCGGGTCGTCCTGGTCGCGGACTCCGCCAAGCACGGGCAGGAGCACTTCGCGCGATTCGCCGGGCTCGACGCCATCGACCTGCTCATCACCGACACCGGCCTGTCCGACGAGGACGCCGCCGCCATCGAAACGTCCGGCACCCAGGTCCTGCGCGTCTGACACCCCGGCCGCGCGCCTCCCCGTACGGCACGACACCCCGACCCCCACCCCCCCCCACACGCACCAGCACGGGACAGCCCCATGATCCTCACCGTCACCCCCAACCCCTCCCTCGACCGCACCTACGAGATCCCCGCCCTCGACCGGGGCGAGGTCGTACGGGCGCGGGGTGAGCGCATGGACCCGGGCGGCAAGGGCGTCAACGTCTCCCGGGCCGTCGCCGCCGCCGGCGCCCCCACCCGCGCGGTCCTCCCGCTGGGCGGCGCCCCCGGCGCCCTCGTCGCCGAACTCCTCGACGGCCAGGGCATCGAGGTCGCCCCCGTCGCCGTGTCCGGCGCGACCCGCTCCAACATCGCCCTCGCCGAACCCGACGGCACCCTCACGAAGATCAACGCGCCGGGGCCCGAACTGACCGCCGCCGAGGCCGAGTCGCTGCTCACCGCCGTCGGCAAGCACTCCGCGGGCGCCGACTGGGTCGCCTGCTGCGGCAGCCTCCCGCGCGGCCTCGATCCGTCCTGGTACGCCGAGTTGGTCGCCCGCGCCCACGCCGCCGGCGCCCGTATCGCCCTCGACACCTCCGGGCCCGCGCTGCTCGCCGCCCTGAGCGAGCGGCCCGACGTCGTCAAGCCGAACGCCGAGGAGCTGGCCGGCGCGGTCGGCCGCCCCCTGACCACGGTCGGGGACGCGGTCCGCGCCGCCGGGGAACTGCGCGAGCGCGGCGCCGCCCGCGTCCTCGCCTCCCTCGGCGCCGACGGGCAGCTCCTCGTGGACGCCACCGGCGCCTGGTTCGCGTCGGCGCCGGTCGACGCGGTCCGCAGCAACGTCGGCGCGGGGGACTCCTCCCTCGCCGGGTTCCTCATCGCGGGCGGCGACGGACCGCAGGCGCTCGCCTCGGCGGTCGCCCACGGCGCGGCGGCCGTCCAGCTCCCCGGCAGCGCCATGCCCACCCCGCACGACCTGCGCCCCGGCGCGGTCCTCCTGACGGCCGAGGTCCCCCGGGACCGCCCGCTGACGGAACCGGCCCGATGACCAGCCCCGCAGCCTGCGCAGGTCCTCTGGCCCCCGCAGTCCCCGTAGCCCCCGCAGTCCCCGTACTCCTGCCGCCCCCCGTCCCCACCCCGCCGATGCGTGAGCAAAGGAGCCCGCGATGACGGAGATGATCACCGCGGACCTGGTCGACCTCGACCTGTCCGCCGACACCAAAGAGGCGGCGGCACGTTCGCTGGCCGAGCGCATGGTCGCGCAGGGCCGCGTCACCGACCTCGACGGCTTCCTCGCGGATGTCGCCGCCCGCGAGGCCCAGATGCCGACCGGCCTCGACGGCGGCATCGGCATCCCGCACTGCCGCAGCACCCATGTCACCGAGCCGACGCTCGCGTTCGGCCGCGCGGCCGGCGGCGTCGACTTCGGCGCGCCGGACGGCCCGGCCGACCTGATCTTCCTGATCGCCGCGCCCGCCGGGGCCGACGACGCCCACCTGACGATCCTGTCGTCGCTGGCCCGCCAGTTGATGGACGAGGACTTCAAGGCGGCGCTGCGGGCCGTGCGGGACGCGGGGGAGGCGGCGGCGCTGATCAGGGGCGACGCCGAGCCGTCCGGCTCCCCGGCCGGCACCCCCGTACCGGACGCGGCGCCTGCGCCTCACGCGGCACCCGCGCCGGAGGAGGCGCCCGCGCCGGAGGAGGGGGCGGCGGCTCGGCCCTTCAGGATCGTCGCCGTCACTTCCTGCCCCACCGGCATCGCCCACACCTATATGGCCGCCGAGTCCCTGGAGAACGCCGGCCGCGCCACCGACGGCGTCGAACTCGTCGTCGAGACCCAGGGCTCCGCCGGCTTCACCCGCCTCGACCCGGCGCTCATCGCCGCCGCCGACGGCGTGATCTTCGCCCACGACGTCCCCGTACGGGAGAAGGAACGCTTCGCCGGCAAGCCCACCGTGGACGTCGGCGTGAAGGCCGGCATCAACCGCCCCGCCGAACTCATCGGCGAGGTCCGCGAGAAGGCCGCCCGGGGCGAGACCACCGGCGCCGCCGACGCGCCGTCCACACCTGTGGACAACGCGGGCGATTCCGCGGACGGTTACGGGACGAAGCTGCGCAAGTGGCTGATGTCGGGCGTCAGTTACATGGTGCCCTTCGTCGCGGCCGGCGGTCTGCTCATCGCGCTCGGCTTCGCCATCGGCGGCTACAAGATCTCGGACGTGAAGGTCCAGACGCTGCTCGACAGCTTCGACTGGGGCTCCTCGCAGAGCTGGGCCGCGCTCCTCTTCTACACCGGCCAGGCCGCGTTCGCGTTCCTCGTCCCGGTGCTGGCCGGCTATATCGCGTACGGCATGGCGGACCGGCCGGGGCTCGTGCCCGGGTTCGTCGGCGGCTCCATCGCGCTCACCACCGAGGCGGGCTTCCTCGGCGGTCTCGCCGCGGGCCTGATCGCGGGCGGGGTCGTCATGGCGATCCAGAAGGTGAACGTGCCGGCCGTGCTGCGCGGCATCATGCCCGTCGTCGTGATCCCGCTGCTCTCCTCGATCGTCGTCGGCTTCCTGATGTTCGTCGTCATCGGCAAGCCCATCGCCTCGCTGCAGAGCGCCCTCACCGACTGGCTCAACTCGCTGTCCGGCGCCAACGCCCTCGTCCTCGGCGTCATCCTCGGCCTGATGGTCTGCTTCGACCTCGGCGGCCCGCTCAACAAGGTCGCGTACGCCTTCGCGGTCGGCGGCCTCGCCAGCCCCACGGACGGCTCCCTGAAGGTCATGGCCGCCGTGATGGCCGCCGGTATGGTGCCGCCGCTGGCGATGGCCCTCGCCACCACCGTGCGCGGCGCGCTGTTCACCAAGTCCGAACGGGAGAACGGCAAGGCGGCCTGGGTGCTCGGCGCCTCCTTCATCACCGAGGGCGCGATCCCCTTCGCCGCCGCCGACCCGCTGCGCGTCATCCCCGCGTCGATGGCGGGCGGCGCGGTCACCGGCGCCCTGTCCATGGCGTTCGGCTGCACCCTGCGCGCCCCGCACGGCGGCATCTTCGTCGTCCCCCTCATCGGCAGCCCCTGGCTCTACCTGGTGGCCGTCGCCGCCGGTGTCTGCGTCACGGCCGCCCTGGTGGTGCTGCTCAAGGGGCTGCGCCCGTCGAACCCGGGCGCCCCGGCCACCGAGCGGCCCGCGGCGGAGGAGGCGGCGCCCGCGACCGTCTGACCCGGGGGCGGCGCCCCCGGCCCGCCAAGGTCGAACTGTCCGTTCATGCGAGATACGTCACGGTCCGGGACCAAAGTCCCGGACCGTGGTGTTCACTGGACGCATGCCTGAGCACGTGTCGATCCTTCAGCAGATAGGTCTGGCGCTCCTCGCGGTCGCCACGGTGGCCTGGGTGGTCGGTCTCGTCCGCCTCGTACGCGTCGTCGCCCTCGCCCCGCCCGAGCCGCTGCCCGCGCTGCCGCTCGGCGCGCTGCCGGGACAGGCGCGGGCCCCCGCCGTGGAGTCGGTGCCGCTGACCGCCGACGAGCAGGACGCTTTCGCGGGCCTGGTACGGCAGTTCACCCGCTGACCGGCTGACCGCTGACGGGCTGACCCGCTGACCGGCCCGCGCAGCTCGCGCCGGCTCAGTTCGTGGGCGCGCCGCCGCAGCCCCGCGCCCGTGGTGCTCTCGCCGTGGCGGCGCGGCGGTCGATGGCCGCGCGGGCCGCTTCCTGCGAGAGATACACCTCGCACATGTGCCGCCCGTCCGGCGTCGCCGTGTGCTCGACCTCCCAGAGGCTGACCTCGGCGCCGTCGCGGAGCAGGAACGCGTGCTCGTACAGCGCGAACCCGTGACTGACGCGGCGGCCGAACGCCTGCGTGATCTGGTGCGCGCACGCCTCCCGCAGCAGCCGCGCCGTGCCGGGTCCCGGGCGCGTCTCCGGCTCCGGGTTCTCCGCGCGGCGCAGCAGGCGGCGCGCGTGGTCGACGGAGCCGCGCGGGTCCGCCGGGGTGAAGCTGTGCCGCTGGGGCGGCAGCGGCGGCAGTTGCTCAGGGGCGACCGCGCAGCGCAGGTCGAGGTCGGGGGCGGCCTCCGGCGGCAGCGGGAGCCGGCCCGTCGCCAGATGCAGTTCTTCCTCGCTGACGTACACCTCGTGCTGGGGCAGGCCGTCCCGCCCGGTGTTGTGGACCAGCTCCCACAGGGTCAGCGAACCGCCGTCCGCCAGCAGCCAGGTGTGCCGGTACGTCTCGCGGTGGCGGCCCGCGCTGTGGTGCGCGGAGTGCAGCGAACCGGCGTACACCAGCGCGCTGTCGAGGCGGGCGAGGACCTCGTCGGGCAGTTCGAAGGAGTTGAGCGCGCGGCCGAGCAGGCGTGTCAGATGCTCGGCGGGTGACGTGTGCGACTCGGTGTCGTCCGCGCAGCCGGACGCGACGCCGGACTCGACGGCGGACTGGAAGTCGTGCGGAACGCTCAAGGCACCTCCCGGTATTGCTTCGTGTCACCTCGTGGGTGCATACCGTAGCCCCTGGGTCCGACATCATGTCCGCGAAATGGCAAACGGCAAGCGGGAATTGAACAACGTACTTGCATAACGCGCGGGCCGCGCGGGAGGTTCCCGCGCGGCCCGTGGAGACGGCCGCCGCTGCGAGGGGCCGTGAGGGGCTGTGAAAGCCCGTGTGAGGTGCCGTCAGACGGCGCTGCCGGCCTTCCACTGCGACCAGTCCATGTTCCAGCCGTTGAGGCCGTTGTCCGGGGCGATGGTCTTGTCGTGCGAGTTGCGGACCTCCACGACGTCCCCGACCAGGGAGTTGTCGAAGAACCACTTGGCGGTCGTGTCGCCGCCCGCGCCCTTCACGTCCCGCATGCCGACACAGCCGTGACTCGTGCCCTGCGCGCCGAAGATGCCGGGCGAGCTCCAGTAGTTGCCGTGGATGAACGTCCCGGACTGCGACAGCCGCATCGCGTGCGGCACGTCCGCGATGTCGTACTCGCCGCCGAAGCCGACCGTCGACCCGTTCATCCGGGTCTGCACGAACTTCTCGGAGATGACCATGCGCCCGTTGTACGTGGGGTGCTGCGCGCTGCCCGTCGACACCGGGACCGAGCGCAGGGTGCGGCCGTCCCGTACGACGGTCATCTTCTGCGTGTTCACGTCGACCGTGGAGACCTGCTTGCGGCCCACGGTGAACGTCACGGTCTTGCTCTGCACGCCGCGCACGCCCGGAGCGCCCCGCACGCCCTCCAGGTCGATCTTCATGGTGACCTTGGAGCCGGCCTTCCAGTAGTCCTCCGGCCGGAAGTCCAGGCGCTGCGCGCCGAACCAGTGGCCGACGACCTGCTGGCCGCTGCTGGAGCTGACCTTGATGTGCGACTGCACGGCCTTCTTGTCGCTGATCGCCTTGTCGAACGTGAACGAGACCGGCATGCCCACGCCGACCGTCGTGCCGTCGTCGGGCGTGTACGTACCGATGAAGCTGTTGGCGCCGGAGACCGTCGTGAAGATCGAGTTGGCGGCGGCGGTGTGGCCCTCGCCGTCCTTCGCGGTCGCCGAGACGCGGTACTTGGTGCCGCGGTCAAGCTGCTCCTTCGGCTTCCACGTGGCGCCGTCGGCGCTGATCGTGCCGGGCACGGCCTTCCCGCCGGCCGCCGGCACCATCGTGACCTGGGTCAGCTTGCCGGCGCTGACCTTGACGCCGGTGGCGTTGATGGAGGCGCCGGTCGAGCCGTCCTTCGCGGAGATCGTGATGCGCGGGGAGTCGTCCGCGCGGTCCGCGCCGCCCTTGGGGTTGTCCGCGTTCGCGTTGCCGCCGCAGGCCGTGAGGGTCAGTGCGCCGAGGGCGAGTGCGGCGTACGCGACGACGGTCTTCTGCCTGCTCACGGGTCTGCTCCTGTTCCGTGGGGTGTTCTTGGGTGACGGGGGCCCAGCGCCCCGGTGGCCGGTCGTGACCGGCGTCAGGAGAGAGCGCCGGCTGACCGGAAAGGTTCCTTCGGGGCGGTGTGAGAGCAGACACGGAGACGGTTCTGTTACGTCTGTTACGGGGCGGGTGTGAAAGGGGGCCGGGGTTGGAGGCGTACGGGGCACTCCCGTGCGGGGTTGCCTGCGGGCTGGTGGGGCTCGCCCCTAGGTAGGTGGGTGGCTCCGGCCGGTGGGTTTCCTCGACTTTCGTCGTGGCTGATCGCGCAGTTCCCCGCGCCCCTGGAGGGGCGACTACGTCGCCACCTCCCCCCGGGGAAGCAGGGGCGAAGCCCCGCTTCCAGGGGCGCGGGGAACTGCGCGAGAAGCCCCACCGGCCGGAGGATGACCACGCACGGTAGTGCCCCGAAGGGGCGCGGGGAACTGCGCGAGAAGCCCCATGCACCCGCGGATGACCACGCACGGTCGTGCCCCAAAGGGGCGCGGGGAACTGCGCGAGCGGCCACCCACCGGGCCGCAGGTGAACGACTGCCTAGGGGCGCGGGGAACTGCGCGAGACGCCCCACCCACCCGCAGATGGTCACGAAGCCGCAGCCGCAGGCAGCCCGTAGAGGTCCGTGTAGGACAAATACGGACCCCCCGCCTCGGCGGAAACCGACACCGCCGCCCGCACCGCCCGCACAACCGCCCGGGTGACAAGATCCGCCCCAGCCTCCAGAACCGAGTTCAACGCAAGCGCCCCCGAGGGCAACGCCCGCACCCCCGTAGCGAGGGCGAACACCGTGTCACCGTCGTTCAGACCATGCACCGGCCGCACGGCCCGCGCCATCCCGTCATGCGCCGTCCCCGCGACCTTCCGCGCCTGCGCCCGGCTCAACACGGCATCCGTGGCGACGACGGCCAGCGTCGTGTTCAGCGGGGCCGGACCCTTCGCCGCCGCGACCCGCGCAAGCCGCTCACGGGCCGCCCGGTGCGTCGCGGGGTCGGGGTAGCTCACCGGCCCGGCGCCCGCGAAGAACTCCCCGTACAGCGCCCCGGTAGCCGCGTCCAGCGCGGACCCCGCCGCGTTGGCGACGACCAGCGCACCGACCGTGATCCCCGACTCCAGAACCGTGGACGCCGTACCGACACCGCCCTTGACGCCCCCGACGAGCGCACCGGTGCCCGCGCCGACGTTGCCCTCGGCGACCGGCGCCCCGAGCGGGCTCGCCGCCGCCGCCTCCACCGCCGCCCGGCCCGTCGCCGCGTCGGGTCTGGCCCGCCAGTCGCCGCCCCGGCCGAGATCGAACACGGCCGCCGCCGGAACCACCGGCACCACCTGCCCCGGCCCGCCCACCGGCACCCCGCGCCCCTGTTCCTCCAGCCACGCCATCACCCCGCTCGCCGCGTCGAGCCCGAACGCGCTGCCGCCCGTCAGCACCACCGCCTCCACCCGCTGCACCAGATTGCGCGGGTCGAGCGCGTCCGTCTCCCGGGTGCCGGGGCCGCCGCCGCGCACGTCGACGGCGGTGACCGCACCGCCCTCCGGCGCGAGCACCACCGTCGTCCCGGTCAGCAGCCCGCCGCCCACGCGCGTGGCATGCCCGACGCGCAGCCCCGGCACATCGGTCAGGGCATCGTTGAGAGTCGTCATGCCCCTTGCGTACCACGGCGCTCGCGCCCGGCGAGGAGCACACCGGCGGCGACCGTCAGCGCCGCGACGACGCCCGCCCAGAGCACCGCCCACCGCCCGGTGAACGTGCAGGCCAGCACCAGCACCGCCGCCACCGGCAACGTCAGTTGCTGCGCGAGCCCCCGCTTGAAGTGCCGTGCGTGCAACGCCCACACCATCAGCAGGAACACCGCCGAGGGCACCGTCACGGCCGCCGAAGCCGCCGTCGTCGACAGGTGCGCCGAGCCGACGGCCTGCTCGACGGCGACCTCGATCCCGGCGCCGATGGCCGCCGCCGACGCGAAGATGAAGTAGTGGCCGTACCCCCACAAGAAGGCCTGCCGGTTGGCGTGCAGCCGGTCGTGGATCGGCACCGCGAAGTAGATCCACCAGGCGGCGAACACGATCAGCAGCCCGCCCGCCGCGATCGGCAGCAACTCCCCGAGCGCGTCGTTCTCCGCGATGCCGGACTTCACGGCGACGGTCGCCGCCGCGATGGTCTCGCCGAGCACGATGATCGTGAACAGCCCGTAGCGCTCCGCGATGTGGTGCGGATGCCACGCCGTCTGCCGGTGCCGCTCGGCGACCATCGGCACGCTCAGCTCCGCCAGCACCATCACCAGGAAGACCCAGCCCTGCGCCCCGGCCGGCGCGAACATCAGCGCCACCCAGCCCACTTGGCACAGCAGCACCCCGCCCGCGTACCGCAGCGCCACCGCCCGCTCCGCGCCGGTCGTGGCGCGCGCCGCCCGCAGCCAGTGCGCCACCATCGCCAGCCGCATGATCACGTAACCGATGAAGACGACCGTGAAGTCGCCGTCCTCGAACGCTCGCGACACACCCGCCGCCAGCACCAGCACCCCCGCGATCTGCACGAGCGTGACGACCCGGTAGAGCACGTCGTCGTTGTCGTACGCGGAGGCGAACCACGTGAAGTTCATCCACGCCCACCAGATGGCGAAGAAGATCCGCGCGTACGCCAGTACTCCGTCGCCCGCGTGCCCCTCGGCGACGGCGTGCACCAGCTCCACGCCGCCCTGCGCGACCGCGACGACGAAACACAGGTCGAAGAACAGCTCAAGCGAGGAAGCGACCCGGTGCTCCTCCTGCGGACTGCGCTCCCGCATCCGCCGCAACGCTGACCGCCGCAGCTCGTGAGGTGGGCCGGGGTGGTGTGGCTGGTGGGGGCGGTGTGACTGGTGGGGTTGGTGTGACTGGTGGGCTCGGTGGGGCTCGTCCGGCGTGGGCGTCATGCGCCCAGGACAGCAGATCAGGCGGCGGCGTGTGCGGTGCGGCACGCCTGCCCGGGCTCCGGCGCCTCCAGTTCGCCCGAACCCTCCTGGTATCGCCGCTCCCCGGCCTCCCGGTACCGGCGTACGACGAGGTCGGCCACCGCCGGATGGTCGGCCAGCGGCGCGGTGACGAGGTCCGCGCCCATCGCGTCCAGCGCCCGCGTGAACCGTCCCGGCGCCAGCAGATGCGTCACGACCCCCACGCGCCGGTACCCCGCGCCCCGCAGCTCCGCCAGGGCCTGCGGCACGGTCGGCGCGGACGCCGAGCAGTACGCCGTGACCACCGGCGTCCCGTGCAGCCGGGCCGCGAGCCGCCGCGCCGCGACCAGGGCGCCGCCGTTGCCCCCGGGGCGGGAGGACCCGGCAGCCGCGAACACCCACGCCTGTGGCCCGCCCCGGACGCCCGCCCCGGCGCCGCCGAGCGCATCGTCCCCGCCAAGCGCCTCGGTGACGCGGTCGGCCAGGGCCGCGTCCAGCTCGGGCGCCCCGCTCAGGCTCGGCGTCAGGACGCACCGGGCGCCCCCGTGGGCGGCGAGGACGGCCGGGATGTCGACGGTGCGGTGGAAGCCGTCGCCCAGCAGCAGCGGGACCACGACGGTGTCCCCACCGAGATCACCGGGGTCGCCGGGATCACCGGGATCACCGGGACCACCGGGGTCGGCGGACACCCCGGGCTCGCCCGCGCCGGGGCCGCCCGGGACCGCGTGGGCCTCCAGCACCTGGGCGAGGGAGGGGAGTTGATGATCGAGATGCCCGACCGCGGGCCGCGTACCGAGCCGGTCCTCGACCGCGTCGAGCAGGCGCCCCACGGTGGCCCCGGCGGCGGGCAGCGCGCTGCCGTGGACGGCGAGTACGAGAGACATGGCCGGGCCCTCCAAGCCGCCTGCCACCGACAAAGCGGCACCCCGCGCCCCGGCCGGACGGCCGCCGGCCCCCGCGCCCCGGGTCCGCCCGCGCGCGTACAGCCTGCGGCGGGCGCGCGGATCACGCGCACCCGGCGGGCTCGCGGGCCCCGGTCGCGGGATGGTGTCGCGCACCCCGCGGACCGGAAGCCGCGCCGCACGGGCTGCGTCGGTGAGGTCGGGGGCAGCCCGTCGAGAACGACGCTACGCCCCGCCCCGCACCCCGCGCCGCCGCCGAAGGCCCCGCCTTCCCGGGGCGTTGGTCCCGCGCCGCCGGGCGCTTCGCCCCGGACGCCGCCCGCCCGCGCCGGCCGGGACCAACGGCCCCCGCGCCCGGGCCGCAGGTCCCCCTTCGTCGGGCCCAACGCGCCCTGGCCCGCGCCCCCCGCCCGCCTACCGTCGAAAGAGCCGACCGAGCCGAGACCGCCGCCACCGGCGCGACCCCCTGTCCCCGCACCTCCGGAGCGCGAGCCATGCCCCACCATCTGGTACTCATCGGACACGGCATGGTCGGCCACCACCTCCTCGAACTCCTCGCGGAGCGCGGCGCCCTCGGCGACTGGCGCGTCACCGTCCTCGCCGAGGAGGACCGGCCCGCCTACGACCGGGTGCACCTGTCCGCCGCGTTCACCGGCACCGACCCCGGCGAACTGGCCCTGTGCGGCCCCGACTTCCTCACCGAGCACGGCATCGACCTGCGCCTGGGCGACCCCGTCGAGCACATCGACACCGCCGCCCGCACTGTCACCACCACCTCCGGGTCCACCGTCGCCTACGACGCGCTCGTCCTCGCCACCGGCTCCTACCCCTTCGTGCCGCCCATCGACGGCGCCGACGCCCCCGGCTGCTTCACCTACCGCACCCTCTACGACGTCGAGTCCCTCACCGCCTACGCCGCCCGCGACGAGGCCCGCACCGGTGTCGTCATCGGCGGCGGCCTGCTCGGCCTCGAAGCCGCCGGCGCGCTGCGCACCCTCGGCCTCGCCACCCACGTCGTCGAGTTCGCGCCGCGCCTGATGCCGCTCCAGGTCGACGACGGCGGCTCCGCCGCGCTGCGCTCCACCATCGAGTCGATGGGCGTCGCCGTGCACACCGGCGTCGGCGCGCGCGCCGTGGAGACCGACGCCGACGGCCGCACCCGCGCCCTGCGCCTGACCGACGGCCGCGCGCTCGGCGCCGACGTCGTCGTCTTCTCGGCGGGTGTGCGCCCCCGCGACCGGCTCGCGCGCGAGGCCGGGCTCGCCGTGGGTGACCGGGGCGGCGTCGTCGTGGACGAGCACTGCCGCACCACCGACCCGTACGTCTACGCCATCGGCGAGTGCGCCCAGACCAGCGACGGCCGCGTCTACGGTCTCGTCGCGCCCGGCTACCAGATGGCGGAGGCCGTCGCGGACGCCCTCGCGGGCGACGGCACCACCCTGTTCACCGGCGCGGACACCTCGACCAAGCTGAAGCTGATGGGCGCCGACGTGGCCTCCTTCGGCGACCCGTTCACGCCCGAGGGCGGCGAGGCCGTGTCCGTCGTCTTCTCCGACTCCCGCGAGGGCGTCTACAAGAAGCTCGTCCTCGGCCCTGACGGGCGCCTGCTCGGCGGCATCCTCGTCGGTGACGCCGCCGCCTACGGCACCCTGCGCCCGCACGCCGGCCGCACCCTGCCCGGCGCCCCCGAGGCGTACATCCTGCCCAACACCGGCGAGCAGAACGTGCCGGGCGCCGACGCGCTGCCCGACGACGCCGTCGTGTGCAGTTGCCACAACGTCACCAAGGGCGCCGTCCGCGAGGCCGTCACCGCCGAGGGGCTCACCGACGTCGCCGGCATCAAGCGCTGCACGAAGGCGGGCACCGGCTGCGGCGGCTGCCTCGGCACGCTCCAGTCCGTCCTGGACGCCGAACTCGCCGCCGCCGGCGTCGAGGTGGCCCGGGGGCTGTGCGAGCACTTCGCGCTGACCCGCGCCGAGCTGTACGCCGTCGTCCGCGCCGAACGCATCGCCTCCTTCAGCGAACTCCTCGCCCGGCACGGCTCCGGTTCCGGCGCGGGCGCCGCCGACGGCTGCACCGTCTGCAAGCCCGTGGTCGCCAACATCCTCGGCACTCTCGCCCCCGAACTCGGCCTCACCCACGTCCTGGAGGGCGAGCAGGCCGCGCTCCAGGACTCCAACGACCTCTTCCTCGGCAACCTCCAGAAGGACGGCACCTACTCCGTCGTCCCGCGCGTCCCCGGCGGCGAGATCACCCCCGAGCAGCTCATCGCCATCGGCGAGATCGCCCGCGACCACGGCCTCTACACGAAGATCACCGGCGGTCAGCGCATCGACCTGTTCGGCGCCCGCAAGGAGGAACTGCCCGCGATCTGGCGCCGCCTCGTCGGTGCAGGGCTGGAGTCCGGTCAGGCGTACGGCAAGTCGCTGCGGACGGTGAAGTCCTGCGTCGGCTCCAAGTTCTGCCGGTTCGGACAGGGCGACTCCGTGCAGCTCGCCATCGACCTGGAGCTGCGCTACCGCGGCCTGCGCACCCCGCACAAGATCAAGGGCGGCGTCTCGGGCTGTCTGCGCGAGTGCGCCGAGGCCCGCGGCAAGGACATCGGCGTCATCGCCACCGCCGGCGGCTGGAACCTGTACGTGTGCGGCAACGGCGGCACCAACCCCCGCCACGCCGACCTCCTCGCCACCGACCTCACCCGCGACGAACTGCTGCGTCTGACCGACCGGTTCCTCATGTACTACGTGCGCACCGCCGAGCGCCTGGAGCGCACCGCGCCCTGGTTCGAGCGGATCGGCGGCCTCGACCACCTCAAGGAGGTGCTGATCGCGGACTCCCTCGGCATCGGCGCCGAGCTGGAGGCGCAGATGGACCGGCACGTCGCCGCCTACCGCGACGAGTGGCAGGCCGTCCTCGACGACCCCGAGGCGCTGGCCCGCTTCGAGGCCGCCGCAGGCGCCGATCCCGCGTTCCTGGAGCCCGGCCGGGGCCGCCCCGCCGTCCTCGCCGACGGCACCCGCGCCGCCCTGTTCAAGGACGCGGCCGGCACGGTCTACGCCCTCGACGACCGCGACCCGTTCTCCGGGGCCCGCGTCATCGCCGACGGCATCATGGGCGTACGCGGGGGAGTGCCGGTCGTCGCCTCCCCGATGCACAAGCAGGAGTTCGACCTGCGTACCGGGCAGTGCCTGGACGACCCCGAGGTGCGGCTCGCCACGCACGAGGTCCGCGCCGGCGCCGCCAGAACGGGCGCCGCAGTCCCCGAGGGGGCCTGAGCGCCGACGGGACCTTGGTCGCCCCCCGACCAGACCCTTCGGCGCCTCCGGAAGGCGACCAAGTTCCCTAACGCCCTTTATGTCGCGGCGGGAGCCTGGAGAGGCAAGAAGAACCCACCTCACCACCAGGAACACGCCATGAGTCCTGCCATCCAGCAGACCGCGTCCGTCGACGACGCGACGCGGTCCTACGACCCACAGCAGTACCGCCCAGGCCAGGTCATCTCCGACTGGGAACCGGAGAACGACCTCTTCTGGAAGTCCGTCGGCAAGCGGGTCGCCACCCGCAACCTGTGGATAGCGGTCCCCGCCCTGCTCGTCGCCTTCGTGGTGTGGCAGGTGTGGAGCGTCACCGCGACCAACCTGGCCGACGTCGGCTTCAATTTCAGCACCTCGCAGCTGTTCTGGCTGACCGCGGTGCCCGGCCTGACCGGCGGTACGGCCCGGATCTTCTACACGTTCCTCGGCCCGCGCATCGGGCAGCGCCGCTTCACCGCCCTGTCGACCGTGGTCCTGGTGGTGCCGCTGATCTGGCTCGGCTTCGCGGTGCAGGACACCTCCACCTCGTACGCCACACTCGTCGCCATCGCGGCGCTGTGCGGCTTCGGCGGCGCGAACTTCTCCTCCTCGCTCGCCAACATCGGCTTCTTCTTCCCCAAGCGCGAGAAGGGCAACGCCACCGGCATCAACGGCGGCCTCGGCAACCTCGGCGTCTCCGTCGTGCAGCTGCTGACCCCCATCGTCATCACGTCCTCGGCGCTCGCGCTCGGCTCCGCCCAGCACAAGGCCGACGGCAGCTCGGTGTGGCTGCAGAACGCCGCGTTCCTGTGGGTGCCGGTCCTCGTGCTGCTGGCCGCGCTCGCCTGGTTCGGGCAGAACGACCTGAAGGTCGCCTCCACCCCCTTCAGCCAGCAGAAGGTCATCTTCAAGCGCAAGCACAACTGGCTGATGACCTGGCTCTACGTCGGTACCTTCGGCTCGTTCATCGGCTTCGCCTCCGCGCTGCCGATGCTGATCAAGACGACCTGGACCCCGATCGACGCCGCCTACACGGCCGCCACGTACGCCTGGATCGGCCCGGCCGTCGGCGCGCTCGCCCGCTGGGGCGGCGGCTGGCTCAGCGACAAGCTGGGCGGCGCCCGCGTCACCATCATCTCGTTCGTCGGCATGGCCGCGTCCATCATCGGCGTCATCGCCTTCATGCCCTCGAACGGCGCCGGCGGCTCCTTCACCGGCTTCCTCCTCTGCTTCTACGCGGCCTTCCTGTTCAGCGGCTTCGGCAACGGCTCCACGTTCCGCCAGATCCCGGTGATCTTCCGCAACCAGCACCTCAAGGGGCTCACCGAGGGCACGCCCGAGTACACCAAGGCACTGAAGCAGTCCGAGATCGAGTCCGGCGCCGTCACCGGCTTCACCGCCGCCATCGCCGCCTACGGCTTCTTCTTCATCCCCGCGATGTTCGCCAACTTCGCGGTCACCAGCGCCCTGTGGTGCTTCGTGGGCTTCTACGCGACCTGCGTCGTCGTCTGCTGGTGGTACTACGCCCGCAAGGGCGCCGAATCCCCGAGCTGACCACCCCGGAAAAATCTTGTGAATACTTTCACAAGGTCTGTCGGGTCCAAAGACCCCGACGTATTCCCAGGTCAGACGGGCAATCCCGGCCCGGGCCGCGGCGGAAGCAGGCCCTTTGGTCCCGAACTCAGGACCAATGCGGCGCCTTACGCGGCCCCGCCGGGAGTCCAATGAATATGTAGCAACGAACCGGCCGAAGAGATGGGGAAGGTGCCGCAGATGACTGCCACTCCCGCGGAAAAGACGACACACGGCGAGGCATGGGACGGCTTCAAGGGCGGCCTGTGGCGCGACGCCATCGACGTACGCGACTTCGTGCAGCAGAACTACACGCCCTACGAGGGCGACGGTTCCTTCCTCGCCGGCCCCACCGAGCGCACCACCGCCGTCTGGAACAAGCTCCTCAGCATGTTCCCGACGGAGATCGAGCGCGGCATCTACGACGTCGACGTGAAGACCCCCTCGCGCATCGACGCGTTCAAGCCGGGCTACATCGACGGTGACGCCAAGGACCACAAGGACCTCATCGTCGGCCTCCAGACGGACGCCCCGCTGCGCCGCGCGATCATGCCGAACGGCGGCTGGCGGATGGTCGAGGGCGCCCTCAACGCCTACGGCTACGAGGCCGACCCCGAGGTCCGCGACATCTACACCCACCTGCGCAAGACCCACAACGAGGGCGTCTTCGACGCGTACACCCCCGAGATCCGCGCCTGCCGCTCCTCCGGCATCATCACGGGCCTCCCGGACGCCTACGGCCGCGGCCGGATCATCGGCGACTACCGCCGCGTCGCCCTCTACGGCGTCGACCACCTGATCGCCGCCAAGCAGGCCGACAAGGACCGCCTGGGCGCCGAGTGGCCGAGCGAGCGCGTCATCCGTGACCGCGAGGAGATCTCGGAGCAGATCAAGGCCCTCAACGAGCTGAAGGCCATGGCCCAGTCGTACGGCTACGACATCTCCGGCCCGGCCACCACCGGCCGCGAGGCCGTCCAGTGGCTGTACTTCGCCTACCTCGCCGCCGTCAAGGAGCAGAACGGCGCGGCCATGTCCATCGGCCGCATCGACAACTTCCTCGACATCTACCTCCAGCGCGACATCGACAACGGTCTGATCACCGAGGCCGAGGCGCAGGAGTTCATCGACGACTTCGTCGTCAAGCTGCGCATCGTCCGCTTCCTGCGCACCCCCGAGTACAACGACCTGTACTCCGGCGACCCGACCTGGGTCACCTGGTCCATGGCCGGCATCGGCGAGGACGGCCGCCCGCTCGTCTCGCGCACGACCTTCCGCGCCCTGCAGACCCTCTACAACCTCGGCCCGGCCCCCGAGCCGAACCTGACGGTCTTCTGGTCGCGCCACCTGCCGCAGGGCTTCAAGGACTTCGCCTCGCAGGTCGCCATCGACACCTCGGCCATCCAGTTCGAGTCCGATGAGCTGATGCGCCCGAAGTACGGCGACGACACGGCCATCGCCTGCTGCGTCTCCGCGATGGCGGTCGGCAAGCAGATGCAGTTCTTCGGCGCCCGCGTCAACGTCGCCAAGGCGCTGCTCTACGCGATCAACGGCGGCCGCGACGAGAAGTCCGGCAAGCAGGTCGTCGGCGGGTTCGAGCCCATCGAGGGCGAGTACCTCGACTACGAGACCGTCGCCGAGCGCTACGACGCGATGCTCGACTGGCTGGCGAAGACGTACGTCCACGCGCTCAACGTCATCCACTACATGCACGACAAGTACGCCTACGAGCGCATCGAGATGGCCCTGCACGACCAGGACATCCTGCGCACCATGGCGTGCGGCATCGCCGGCCTGTCCGTCGCCGCCGACTCGCTGTCCGCGATCAAGCACGCGAAGGTCAAGGTCGTCCGCGACGAGACCGGCCTCGCCGTCGACTACGAGATCGAGGGCGACTACCCGGCCTACGGCAACAACGACGACCGGGCCGACGAGATCGCCCGCTCCATCGTGCACGGCTTCATGGAGAAGGTCCGCAAGCACCCGACGTACCGCGACGCGGTCCACACCCAGTCGGTGCTGACGATCACCTCGAACGTCGTCTACGGCAAGAAGACCGGCAACACCCCGGACGGCCGCCGCGCCGGCACCCCGTTCGCCCCGGGCGCGAACCCGATGAACGGGCGTGACGAGCACGGCTACATCGCCTCCGCCCTGTCGGTCGCCAAGCTGCCCTACGACGACGCCGAGGACGGCATCTCGCTGACCAACACGATCACCCCGGACGCCCTGGGCCGCACCCCCGAGGAGCGGGTCCAGAACCTGTCCGGCGTGCTCGACGGCTTCATGGCCAGCGACGGCTTCCACATGAACGTCAACGTGCTCAACAAGGCGACCCTCCAGGACGCCATGGAGCACCCGGAGAACTACCCGCAGCTCACCATCCGGGTCTCCGGCTACGCGGTGAACTTCGTCCGCCTGACGCGCGAGCAGCAGCTGGACGTCATCAACCGCACCTTCCACGGCTCCCTGTGAGCCGGGAAACCCCCTGAACCGCGAGCCCGGGGCCGGGCCCTCACCCCGGCCCCGGGCGCCGCGATCCCCTCTTTCCCCGCATGTGGCCCGAGGAGCCCAGCCATGACCGTGCTGCTCACCCAGAACCTGACCGTGCACGACGCCACCACCCCGGCGGCCGCCGCGACGCGCCGGCCCACCGAGGGCTCGGTCCACTCGTGGGACCTGTCGACCGGCGTCGACGGACCGGGCACGCGCTTCGTCACGTTCCTCTCGGGCTGCCCGCTGACCTGCCTGTACTGCCACAACCCCGACACCTGGCGGATGCGTAACGGCAAGCGGACCTCGGCCGACGCCGTCGTCGCGGAAGCCTCCAAGTACACCCGGTTCATCGAGGCGGCGGGCGGCGGCGCCACCATCAGCGGCGGCGAACCCCTGCTCCAGCCCGTCTTCGCCGGCGAGCTGCTGCACCGCTTCAAGCACGAGCTGGGCCTGCACACCGCCCTGGACACCTCGGGCTTCCTCGGCGTGCGCGCCACCGACGCCCTGCTGCGCGACGTGGACCTCGTCCTGCTCGACATCAAGTCCTGGGACCGCGACACCTACAAGAAGGTCACCGGCCGGCCGCTGCGCCCCACCCTGGACTTCGCCCACCGCCTCGCCGACCTCGGCAAGAACGTCTGGGTCCGCTTCGTGCTCGTCCCGGGCCTGACCGACGCCCCGGAGAACATCGAGGGCGTCGCCGCCTTCGCCGCCTCGCTCGGCAACGTCTCCCGCGTCGACGTGCTGCCCTTCCACAAGCTCGGCGAGGCCAAGTGGGAGCGGCTCGGCAAGACCTTCGAACTGCACGACACGCCCTCGCCGGCGCCCGAGCAGGTCGCCGAGGCGAAGGCGATCTTCGCCTCCCACGGCCTCAAGGCCGTCTGAGCCCGCTGAGCCCGCTGAGTCCGCCCTCCCCGGGGCCCGGGCGCCGCCCCGCCCAGGGTCCGCCCCCGCGACGTACCCTGGATTCATGAGCAGCGCCCCCGACACCGCCCCCGAGCCCCGCGACCCCAAGGCCGCGCTGATCTTCGACGACCCGCTGTCCGCCCAGTCGGCCGACGACACGGACCGCGGGTGGGGCGAGCGCCCGACCGCCGCCGACAACAGCGCCGCGGACCTGGCCCGCTTCCTCGACGAGAAGCCGCCCCACCACCTGTGAAGGCCGGCTAGGAGTCGGTGTGGCCCGCGCCGCGCTGCGCGACGAGCGAGTCGCGGATCTCCTTGAGGACCTCCAGCTCGGAGACCTCCAGCACCTCGTGCGTGCCCTCCTTCTCCGCCTCCAGACGCGCCTTGCGGGCGAGGTACTTCGCCATCGGCAGCACCATCAGGAAGTACACGACGGCCGCCGTGATCAGGAAGCTGAGCGCCGCGCTGAGGACCGAGCCCCACATGATCGGCACACCGGTGACCACCTCGCCGGCCTTGTCGGTCTTGCAGGGGCCCTTCAGACAGGACGAGTAGCCGTTCAGGTCCTGCGTGCCGAAGGCGCCCACCAGCGGGTTGATGATCCCCTTGACGACCGCGTTCACGATGTTCGTGAACGCCGCGCCGATCACGACGGCGACCGCGAGGTCGATCACGTTGCCGCGCATCAGGAAGGACTTGAAGCCCTCCCACAGACTGGGATCCTTGGTCTCGCTCACCAGAAGGCCTCTCTTCAGTTGCACAGATTGTGGGGCAAACGGCTTCGCAACCTACGACAGTTCGGGTGAGACCTGTCCAATTCGGTAACTCGATCGGGGGACTTGACGAGAGGTACGTCACCACAGCGTCACCGCCAGTCGTGCCGTGGCCCCCGCTCCCGCGAGCCGCAGCGCCGTCGCGCGCTCCACCCTCAGCACCACCAACGCCCCGCCCCCGCCCGAGGTTTCGCCCCCACCGCCCTCGAACCCACCGCCCTCGGGCCCCGCGTCACCGCCCGCCGTATCCCGCCCCGGCACGGAGGCGACCCGCGCCCCCGCCGCGAGGACCCGCACGCCGGGCCTGCCGTCGGCCCGCGCCGCCACCACGTCCACCCGGTCACCGGCCCGCAACAGCCGCACCGCGCCCGCGTCCGCGATCCGCACCGGCGCCGACACCGTCACCGCCGGCCCGCGCCCCGGCCCATGCCCGCCGCCGGCCCGCGCCCCCGCCCGCTCCACACCGGGCCCCGCGCCCGAGGACGGCACGGCCAGCGCCAGCGCCACCGCACCCAGGGCGAGCCCCGCGACAGCCGCCGGGCGCCGCCGGTGCCGACCCGGCCGCCCGCGCCGCCACCGCCCGGCGCGCACCCGCACCGGAGGGAAGAGCGGCACCTCGCACGTCGGCGGGATCGCGGAGACGGAGGCGTCCGACGCGGCGGAGGCGGCCGGGAAAGACGGGCGGGAGGCAGCAAGGGCGGGCGCCGGAGCGGATGCCGGAGCGGGCGTCGGAAGGGAGGGCGTCGTGGTCATCGCGGTCACCGCCGGTACGGAAGGGCGCACCCGGCCCCGTACGGCGGGACCCGGCACGGACGGGCACCTCGCCCGTCACGCCCTCACGATCCACGCCCGGCCCGCATCCCGCTGAGCCCCGTGCACTACCGACGGGTTGTGGAAAACTCCCTCACCCGAACGGGACGTTCCAGCCCGCCGAGCCCTCGGCACCCCGTTCAGGGCAGCCGGATGCCCGGGTCCATCCCGCCCAGCGCCCCCACGCACAGGCACGCCCGGTCCTCCGTGGCCGGCAGCGCGGCGACGGCGTCGAACAGCACCGTCCGCAGCCGGTCCACGTTGGCCGCGAACACCCGCAGCACCTCGTCATGGGAGACGCCCTCCCCGCTCTCGGCGCCCGCGTCCAGGTCCGTGACCAGCGTCAACGACGTGTAGCAGAGCTCCAGCTCCCGGGCCAGCATCGCCTCGGGGTGCCCGGTCATACCGACGACGGACCAGCCCATCGAAGCGTGCCAGCGCGACTCGGCGCGGGTCGAGAAGCGCGGGCCCTCGACGACGACCAGCGTGCCGCCGTCCACCGGCTCCCAGTCCTTGCCGCGCGCGGCCGCCACCGCGGCCTTGCGGCCCACAGGGCAGTACGGGTCGGCGGGGGAGACATGCACGACGTTCGGGATCGTCCCGTCGGGCAGCGGATGCCCGTCGAAGTAGGTCTGGGCGCGCGACTTCGTACGGTCCACGAACTGGTCCGGCACCAGCAGCGTCCCCGGCCCGTACTCCGGCCGCAGCCCGCCCACCGCGCACGGCCCGAGGACCTGCCGTACGCCCACCGAACGCAGCGCCCACAGGTTGGCGCGGTAGTTGATGCGGTGCGGCGGCAGATGGTGGCCGCGCCCGTGCCGGGGCAGGAAGGCGACGCGGCGCCCGCCGACCTCGCCGAGGAACAGGGAGTCGCTGGGCGGCCCGTAGGGCGTCTCGACCTGGACCTCGGTGACGTCGTCGAGGAAGGAGTAGAAGCCGGAGCCGCCGATGACGCCGATCTCGGCGTCGGTACCTGGATGTGCGTGGGTCGCCATGGTCAGCACAGTAGCCAAGCCGCTCAGGCCGCCGACCGCCCCCCGGGGCACACCGAAGGCCCCGCTGTGCGCGACAGCGGGGCCTTGATGATCCGTACGGGGGGGCCTGCGCGGGGTCCTACGCGGCGGACGAGGACCCGGTGGAGGCCGAGGACGTGCTCGACGACGCCGTGGACTTCGAGTCGGAGGACGCCGACGACGCCGACGACGTCGAGGACGAGGCCGAGTCGGAGGACGCCGAGGACGACTTCGAGGCCGACGCCGGGCTGCTGCTCGACGAGGAGCCGCGGCTGTCGTTGCGGTAGAAGCCCGAGCCCTTGAAGACGATGCCGACGGCCGAGAACACCTTCTTCAGGCGTCCACCACAGTTCGGGCATTCGGTCAGGGCGTCGTCGGTGAACTTCTGCACCGCCTCGAGGCCCTCGCCGCACTCGGTGCACTGGTACTGGTAAGTCGGCACTGTGTCTTCCTCCTGGCACTCTCACTCAATGAGTGCTAACGACGCTCCATAGTGGCCTATTCCACGGGATCAGTCCACTGCCACCGACACGCGGTGACCGACGCCACGTGCCACAGTGCGCCCCGAGGAGGGCGGGACGAGGCGCGAACGCAGCAGCACCATGACCACCAGAGCGAGCACCGTGCCGCCCATCGGCATCAGGAAACCGGCACCGTCCCAGAAGCGGTCCTCCAGTTGTCCGGCGACCGTGACGGCCGCCGCCTGCCCGAGCGCGACGGCGCCCGTCAGCCAGGTGAACGCCTCGGTGCGCGAGCCCGCGGGCACGATCTTCTCGACCAGGGTGTAGCCGGTGATCAGGGCGGGCGCGATGCACACGCCGACCAGCAGGCCGAGCCCGGCGAGCAGCAGCATCGACTGCGCGGCCCACAGCCCGGACGCCATCAGGGCGAGCGCGGTGTACGCGACGAGCAGCCGGCGCTGCGGTGCGGCCTTCCAGGCGATGGCGCCGCAGACCAGGCCGGAGAGCATGTTGCCGGCGGCGAAGATCCCGTACAGGACGCCGTTCATGCCGGGCTGGCCGACCGCCTGCGTGTAGGCGGCGAGCGAGACCTGCATGCCGCCGAAGACGGAGCCGATGCCGAGGAAGCTGACGATCAGGACGCGTACGCCCGGGACGCGCAGCGCGGAGGTGTGCTCCACGCGCGCGTGGCCGGACGCGGCGCCCACGGGCGGCTGGGTGGCCTTCTGGGCGGCGAACAGCAGACCGCCGACGAGGGTGAGCGCGGCCTCGGTGATCAGGCCCGCCGCCGGGTTCACACCGGTGCACAGGGCCGTGGCGAACAGCGGGCCGAGCACGAAGGTGAACTCGTCGGTGACGGACTCGAACGCGGCGGCCGTCTGCATCAGCGGCGACCCGTTCAGCTTCACGCCCCAGCGGGAGCGGACCATGGGCCCGATCTGCGGGGTGGACGCGCCGGTGGGCACGGCCGCGAGGAACAGCGACCAGGTGGGCGCGCCGGACAGCGCGAGCACGGTCAGCGTGGCCCCTGACGCGGTGTGCACGAGGACGCCGGGCAGCAGCACGGCCCGCTGGCCGAACCGGTCGGCGAGCTTGCCCGTGTAGGGCGCGAAGAGCGCCATGGAGACGCCCGTGGTCGCGGAGACCGCGCCCGCGGTGCCGTACGAGCCGGTGGTGTGCTGCACGAGCAGCACGATGGAGATGGTCAGCATCGCGAACGGCTGGCGCGCGGCGAAGCCGGGGAGCAGGAACGTCCAGGCTCCGCGCGTACGCAGCAACTGTCCGTAGCCCGGACGCTTGCCGGGGGTGTCGGTGACCGTTGCCTTCTGGGGCACGGCCCTCGCCTTTCTGCCGCCTGGTAGCGCGTCCGCCCTCCTGGTCGAGGGGGAGGAGCGCGCCGAGAGCCGTCCTCATGCGCCGGGAACCGAGTGATACCTACGGTCCGCGCCAGGCGAGGTGTCCTGGCCATGCAGGTCAGCGAGGTGTGCTGCAAGGGGACCGCGGCCGCTTTGCGGTCGCGCCGGCTCTACGTCAGGCAGAGTCGGTGAAACGGTGGAACATGGGTCTTGTGCCCCCATGGTACCGGTCCCGACCGGTCCCTCCCGGTACGCAACGGCGACCGAGGCCCACACCACACCCCGCACCGCGCGCGTAGCGCCCGAAAACCGCCCGGCCCCCGGCCGCCACCCGCCTCACCGGGGCCCCGCCCCCGACCCCGACCGCCACCCGCTTCCCCGGGCCCGGTCCCCGCCCCGCGCCCGCCTCACCGGCCCGTGTCCGCGCCTCCCGTGCCGAGCCAGCCGGCGAGCTTGCCGCCGTGGGCGACGGCGCGCAGGCGGGCCTCCGCCGCGTCCCGTACCGGGTCGGTGGCGACGACGAGGAGTTCGTCCCCGCGCCGCAGCACGGTCGTGGGCCCCGGTACGAAGGACGAGCCGTCGCGCACGACGAGGGTGACGGCGGCGCCCTTCGGCATCCGCAGCTCCCCGACCTCGACGCCGTGCATCCGGGAGCCCTCAGGCACGGACACCGACAGGAGATGCCCGCGCAGGCGCTCCAGGGGCGCAGACTCGATGCCCAGGTCGGCGGCCTCCGAGGAGTCGCCGAGCTTCAGCTTGCGCGCGAGCCACGGCAGCGTCGGCCCCTGCACGAGGGTGTAGACGACGACCAGCACGAAGACGATGTTGAAGATGCGCTGGCTGTCGGCGACGCCGGTCACCATGGGGATCGTCGCCAGGATGATGGGCACCGCGCCGCGCAGCCCCGCCCACGACAGCAGCGCCTTCTCCTGCCAGGGCACCCGGAACGGCAGCAGACTGATGGCCACTTCCAGCGGCCGCGCCACCGCGGTGAGGATCAGGCCGATGACGAGCGCGGGCACGATGTCGCCCGCCAGGCTGTGCGGTGTGACGAGCAGGCCGAGCAGGACGAACATGCCGATCTGCGCGATCCAGCCGAGCCCTTCCGCGAAGCCCCGGGTGGCGGGCCAGTGCGGCAGCTTGGCGTTGCCCATGATCATGGCGGCCAGGTAGACCGCGAGGAAGCCGCTGCCGTGGGCCATGGCGCCCGCCGCGTACGCGGCCGTGGCGATGGCGAGGACGGCGATCGGGTAGAGGCCCGACGCGGGCAGCGCCACATGCCGCAGGCCGAACGAGCCGAGCCAGCCGACCGCGAGCCCGATGGCCGCGCCGATCGCCAGCTCCAGGGCGATCTCCCCGACGAGCACGTACCAGTGCTCCACGGGACCGGCGGTGGAGAACGCGACGACGAGGATGACGACCGGGGCGTCGTTGAACCCGGATTCCGCTTCGAGGATGCCCGTCACGCGCGCGGGGAGCGGCACTTTGCGCAGGACGGAGAAGACCGCCGCCGCGTCCGTGGAGGACACCACCGCGCCGATGATCAGCGACTGCCGCCACTCCAGGCCGACGAGGTAGTGCGCGCCGGTCGCCGTCACCCCCACGCTGACGGCGACGCCCACGAGTGACAGCGCGACCGCCGCCGGGAGGGCCGGACGGATCTCTTTCCACTTCGTGCCGAGGCCGCCCTCGGCCAGGATCACGACGAGGGCCGCGTATCCGATGACCTGCGTCAACTCGGCGTCGCTGAAGGAGATGTCGCCGACGCCGTCCTGGCCCATGGCGATGCCGATGCCCAGGTAGAGCAGCAGGCTCGGCAGCCCGCTGCGCGAGGAGACGCGGACCGCCGCGACGGCGACGAGCAGCACGAGGGCGCTGACGAGCAGGAGCTGGTTGAGGTGGTGGACAGTCAGGGGCTGTTCCTTCCGCGAGAAGTCGCAGGGGGCCGGTGTGGGGGGAGTGACTCCACAAGAGAGTTACTTCGTTACCTTACCTAATCGTTAACGCTTTCTTGATGGACGGACCGTCACGGCACCGCCCGGAGGGGCCTTTGTTCCCCACTCCGCGTCCGGGCCCGCTCCGCACTGCTCGTATGGTTGCTCTCGCCCGCCGCTAGCGAAGGACAGCAAGGATCGCGATGCCCTCCACTACGAACGCCTCTGCCGGGAGCAAGTCCGGCAAGAAGAAGGGGCGCCGCGCCCGACTGATCGTGATCGTCCTCGTCCTTGCCGTCGTCGCGGGCATCGGATACGGCGCCTACTGGGGCGTCGACAGCGTGCGCGCGTCGATGCCGCAGACCACGGGATCGATCAAGCTGGCGGGCCTGGACGGGCCGGTGCAGGTCAAGCGCGACGGCTACGGCGTCCCGCAGATCTACGCCTCCACCGACGAGGACCTGTTCATGGCACAGGGCTTCGTGCAGGCGCAGGACCGCTTCTACGAGATGGACGTGCGCCGCCACACGACGGCGGGCCGGCTGTCGGAGATGTTCGGCAAGAGCCAGGTCAAGACGGACGAGTTCCTGCGCACGCTCGGCTGGCGCCGCACCGCGCAGAAGGAGTACGACACCAAGCTCGCGCCCGACACGAAGAAGTACCTCCAGGCGTACTCCAAGGGCGTCAACGCCTACCTGGCGGGCAAGGACGGCAAGCAGATCTCCGCGGAGTACGTCGCGCTCGGCTTCGAGAACGACTACAAGCCGCAGAAGTGGACGCCGGTCGACTCGGTCGCGTGGCTCAAGGCGATGGCCTGGGACCTGCGCGGCAACATGCAGGACGAGATCGACCGCTCGCTGATGACGAGCCGCCTCGACGCCAAGCAGATCGCGGACCTGTACCCGGAGTACCCGTACGCGCGCAACAAGCCGATCGTGCAGGAGGGCGGCTACAACCAGGGCACGCGCTCCTACGACCCGTCCGCGTCGGGCCACGGCACCGCGGGCGGCCAGGGCACGGGCACCGGTACGGGCCTCGCGGGCGGCGGCGCCACGGGCGCCACAGGGGGCTCCACGGGCACGACGGGCTCCTCGGGTACCGGAACCGGTGCGGGCGGCTCCACGGGCTCCACAGGGGCCTCCAGCGGCCTCCAGAGCCAGCTCGGCGGCCTCGCCGACGCCCTGGACCAGATCCCCGACTCCGCGGGCCTCGGCCCGAACGGCAACGGCATCGGCTCCAACTCCTGGGTCGTCTCCGGCGACCACACCGTCAGCGGCAAGCCGCTGCTGGCCAACGACCCGCACCTCGCGCCGCAACTGCCGTCGGTCTGGTACCAGATGGGCCTGCACTGCACGAGCGTGTCCGCCAAGTGCCAGTACGACGTGGCGGGCTACACGTTCGCCGGCATGCCCGGTGTGGTCATCGGCCACAACCAGAACATCTCCTGGGGCCTGACCAACTCCGGCGTCGACGTCACCGACCTGTACCTGGAGAAGTTCAGCGGCGACGGCTACCTGTACGACGACAAGACCGTGCCGTTCAAGACGCGCAAGGAAGTCATCAAGGTCGCCGGCGGCGCCGACAAGACCATCACCATCCGCGAGACGAACAACGGCCCGCTCGTGTCCGACCGCAACGACGAGCTGGTGACGGTCGGCAAGAAGGCGCCCGTCGGCACGACCGCCCCCGACCGCGGCGACGGCTACGGCATCGCCCTGCGCTGGACCGCGCTCGACCCGGGCAACACCATGGACGCCGTCTTCGGCATCGACCGGGCGACGAACTGGAGCGAGTTCCGCAAGGCCGCCACCGACTTCCAGGTCCCCTCGCAGAACCTCACGTACGCCGACACCGAGGGCCACATCGGCTACCAGCTGCCCGGCCGCATCCCGATCCGCGGCGAGGGCGACGGCTCGCTGCCCTCGCCGGGCTGGGACCCGAAGTACCAGTGGGCCGGCTTCATCAAGCAGGCCGAGCTGCCGTACGAGTTCGACCCGAAGCGCGGCTACATCGTCACCGCCAACCAGGCCGTCGTCGGCAAGGGCTACCCGTACAAGCTGACGACCGACTGGGGTTACGGCGCGCGCAGCCAGCGCATCACCGACCTCATCAAGTCGAAGATCGACGGCGGCGGCAAGATCTCCACCGACGACATGCGCACCATGCAGATGGACAACAGCAGCGAGATCGCCAAGCTGCTCGTGCCCTACCTGCTGAAGATCGACGTCAAGGACTCCTACGTCCGTGAGGCGCAGCAGCTCCTGGAGAACTGGGACTACACGCAGAACCCGGACTCGGCGGCGGCGGCCTACTTCAACTCGGTGTGGCGCAACACACTCAAGCTGGCCTTCGGCAACAAGCTGCCCAAGGAGCTGCGCGTGGAGGGCCAGTGCCTGAGCGTGGCGCCGGTCGACAACAGCGGGCCCGCCGACGACAACCGCAAGGTCCGCGAGTGCGGCGAGCGGGACGCGTCCTCGGCGCAGCCCGACGGCGGCGACCGCTGGTTCCAGGTCGTACGCAACATCCTCGACAAGCCGTCCGACGCGTGGTGGAAGACGCCGGGCAACCGCAACAACGACCCGACGGACAACCGCGACCAGCTCCTGAAGCGGGCCATGAAGGACGCCCGCTGGGACCTGACGGCGAAGCTCGGCAAGGACATCGACACCTGGAGCTGGGGCCGGCTGCACAAGCTGGAGCTGAAGAACCAGACGCTGGGCACCGCGGGTCCCGGCTGGCTGCAGTACGTGCTCAACCGCGGCCCGTGGAAGCTCGGCGGCGGCGAGGCGGCCGTCGACGCGACCGGCTGGAACGCGGCGGGCGGCTACGGCGTGAACTGGGTGCCGTCGATGCGCATGGTGGTCAACCTCGCGGACCTCGACAAGTCCAAGTGGATCAACCTGACCGGCGCCTCGGGCCACACGTTCAGCGCGCACTACACGGACCAGACCGACAAGTGGGTCAAGGGCGATCTGCTGCCGTGGCGCTTCACGAAGAGCGCCGTGGACGCCGACACCTCGGACACGCTCGTCCTCGAACCGTGAGCGAGAGCGGGCGCTGAGCCCGCGACCACCGGAAGGGGCCTCCACGCGCGCGTGGAGGCCCCTTCCGGCTGTATGAGGCGGCGTCAGGCGGTGTCGGTGAACCGGTGGACGCCCGAGGGCGTGACGGCCGCGTCCACGCGCCGGTCGTGCGCCTCGGCGGGCAGGCGCTCGACGACCTCGCCGTCGTACAGGAGCACCACGAGCGCCGGATGGGCGCCCGCGGCGGCCAGCCGGGCGAGCACGCGGTCGTAGGAGCCGCCGCCCCGCCCGAGCCGCACCCCGCGCGCGTCCACGGCGAGCCCGGGCAGCAGCACCGCGTCGGCGTCCACGACGGCCTCGGGGCCGAGCCGGTCGCCGCCGGGTTCACGCAGCGCCATCTTGCCGGGGTGCTCGACGCGGACGAGCGATCCGGCGCCCTCGTACAGCCCCCAGTCGAGGTCGTTGTCGGGCAGCAGCACCGGCAGCAGCACCCGCGTCCCACGCGCGCGGAGGGCGTCCAGGAGGGCCCCGGTGCCCGGTTCGGTGCCGACCGAGACGTACGCGGCCACCGTGCGGGCCCCGGACAGCGCCCCGGCGTCGAGGGCGCGGTGTGCGAGAGCGGCCTCGGCCGCCCGTACGTCATCCGCCCGCAACCCGTTCCTCACCGCCAGGAACTCTCGCCGCAAGGTTCGTTTGTCACCGTGGGCGCCGTGCCCGTCCCGTGTGTGCCGGCTCATGTGCGACTCGCAAATCTCTCTTGTCCACGCATAGGTGCGCCTTCTAAGCGGACCCACAGATTCCGCCCATAGGCGCCGGATAGGGTGACCGCCATGACTGACGCGCACACCAGGATCACCAAGGCTGTCATCCCGGCCGCCGGTCTCGGCACCCGGTTCCTGCCGGCGACCAAGGCGACGCCGAAGGAGATGCTGCCGGTCGTCGACAAGCCGGCGATCCAGTACGTGGTCGAAGAGGCGGTGTCCGCGGGGCTCGACGACGTCCTCATGATCACCGGCCGCAACAAGCGGCCGCTGGAGGACCACTTCGACCGCAATTACGAACTGGAGTCCGCCCTCCAGAAGAAGGGCGACGCGGGCCGCCTCGCGCGCGTGCAGGAGTCCAGCGACCTCGCCACCATGCACTACGTGCGCCAGGGCGACCCCAAGGGCCTCGGCCACGCTGTCCTGTGCGCCGCCCCGCACGTCGGTCACGAGCCGTTCGCCGTCCTCCTCGGCGACGACCTCATCGACCCCCGCGACCCGCTCCTCGCCCGCATGGTCGAGGTGCAGGAGCAGTACGGCGGCAGCGTCATCGCGCTCATGGAGGTCGAGCCGTCGCAGATCCACCTCTACGGCTGCGCCGCCGTCGAACCCACCGCCGAGGGCGACCTCGTCAAGGTCACCGGCCTCGTCGAGAAGCCCGACGCCGCCGAAGCCCCCTCCAACTACGCGATCATCGGCCGCTATGTCCTCGACCCCCACATCTTCGACATACTGCGCAAGACCGAGCCGGGCCGTGGCGGCGAGATCCAACTCACCGACGCCCTCCAGCACCTCGCCGCCGACGAGCAGGTCGGCGGCCCCGTCCACGGCGTCGTCTTCAAGGGCCGGCGCTATGACACCGGGGACCGCGGCGACTATCTGCGTGCCATTGTCAGGCTCGCGTGCGAACGTGAGGACCTGGGCCCGGACTTCCGGACCTGGCTTCGCCGTTACGTCACCGAGGAGATGTAGCACCTTGAGCAGCGCGACCCCGTCGTCCCCCGGCCCCGACCAGCTCTGGTCGGTGGACGAGCACCTGGAGGACATCCTCAGCACCGTGCGGCCGCTCGACCCCATCGAGCTCCAACTCCTGGACGCCCAGGGCTGCGTACTCGTCGAGGACGTCACCGTGCCGGTCTCGCTGCCGCCCTTCGACAACAGCTCCATGGACGGCTACGCGGTCCGCGTCGCCGACGTCGAGGGCGCGAGCGAGGAGTACCCCGCCGTCCTCACCGTCATCGGCGACGTCGCCGCGGGCCAGGCCGAACAGCCCACTGTCGGCCCCGGCGAGGCCGTCCGCATCATGACCGGCGCCCCGTTGCCCCCCGGCGCCGAGGCGGTCGTCCCCGTCGAGTGGACCGACGGCGGACTCGGCGCGGGCCCCGCCACCGCCATGAGCGCCCACAGCAGCGCCCCCGAGGGCGCCGCCGGCGAGGTCGCCGTGCACCGCCCCGCGCGGGCGGGCGCGCACATCCGCCCCGCCGGCAGCGACGTGCAGGCGGGCGACAAGGCGCTGGAGGCCGGCACCGTCCTCGGCCCGCCGCAGATCGCCCTGCTCGCCGCCATCGGACGCGGCACCGTCCGCGTACGCCCGCGCCCGCGCGTGGTCGTCGTCTCCACCGGCAGCGAACTCGTCCAGCCCGGCGAAGGACTCGGCCCCGGCCAGATCCACGACTCCAACAGCTTCGCCCTCACCGCCGCCGCCCGCGACGCCGGCGCCATCGCCTACCGCGTCGGAGCCGTCGCCGACGACGCCGAGACCCTGCGCTCCACCATCGAGGACCAGCTCATCCGCGCCGACCTCGTCGTCACCACCGGCGGCGTCAGCGTCGGCGCCTACGACGTCGTCAAGGAAGCCCTCAGCGCTGTCGGCGACCCCGACGAGGACGACGGCCTCGGCGCGGGCGGCGGTGTCGACTTCCGCAAGCTCGCCATGCAGCCCGGCAAGCCCCAGGGCTTCGGCTCGGTCGGCCCCGACCACACCCCGCTGCTCGCCCTGCCCGGCAACCCGGTCTCCTCGTACGTCTCCTTCGAGCTGTTCGTCCGGCCCGCCATCCGCACCCTGATGGGGCTGCCCGCCGACACCGTGCGCCGCCCCGTCGTACGCGCCGTGCTCACCGCCGACAAGGCGCTCGGCTCGCCCGAGGGCCGCCGCCAGTTCCTGCGCGGCCGCTACGACGCCGAAGCCGCCACCGTCGCGCCCGTGGGCGGTTCCGGGTCCCACCTCGTCGCGGCCCTCGCCCACGCCGACGCGCTCATCGTCGTACCCGAGGACACCACGAGCGTCGAGCCCGGCACCGAGGTCGACGTGGTCCTGCTGGGCTGAGCGGGCCGCCTGTCGGTGGTGCGCGGTAGCGTGTCGCGCACAACAGTCCGGCGCGCCGCACCGCGCACGGCTCGGATCGGGAGCGCCACAGCACCATGAGCACTTCGCAGGACCGACTCACGCACATCGACGAGGCGGGCGCCGCCCGCATGGTCGATGTGTCCGCCAAGGACGTCACCGCGCGCACCGCCCGCGCCAGCGGGCGCGTCCGCGTGGCGCCGCGCGTGGTGGAACTGCTGCGAGGCGAGGGCGTCCCCAAGGGCGACGCCCTCGCCACCGCGCGGATCGCCGGGATCATGGGCGCCAAGCGCACCCCCGACCTGATCCCGCTCTGCCACCCGCTGGCCCTGTCCGGCGTCACCCTCGACCTGTCCGTCGTCGACGACGCCGTCGAGATCCTCGCCACCGTGCGCACCACGGACCGTACGGGCGTGGAGATGGAGGCGCTGACCGCCGTCACCGTCGCCGCCCTCACCGTCGTCGACATGGTCAAGGCCGTCGACAAGGGCGCCGTCATCAGCGACGTACGGGTGGAGGAGAAGACCGGCGGCAAGTCCGGCACCTGGCGGCGCGAGGAGCAGGCGTGAGCGCGGCGCGAGAAGAAGGCATGAGCGCGGAGCGAGAAGAAGGCATGAGCGCGGCGCGAGGAGCAGGCGTGAGCACCGGCTACCGCGCCCTCGTCGTCACCGCCTCCAACCGCGCCGCCGCCGGCGTCTACGAGGACAAGGGCGGCCCCCTGATCGCCGCCGCCCTGCGCGACCTGGGCTTCACCGTCGAGGGCCCCCAGGTCGTGCCGGACGGTGACCCCGTGGAGGCCGCGCTGCGGGCCGCCGTCGAGGCCGCGTACGACGTCGTGATCACCACCGGCGGCACCGGCATCTCGCCCACCGACCGCACCCCCGAGGCCACCGCCCGCGTCCTCACCACGGAGATCCCGGGCATCGCCGAGGCCATCCGGGCGTACGGCGTGCGCAAGGTGGCGACCGCCGCCCTCTCCCGCGGCCGCGCGGGCCTCGCCGGGCGCACACTGATCGTGAACCTGCCGGGGTCGAGCGGGGGAGTGAAGGACGGGCTCGCCGTCCTCGCGCCGCTGCTGACGCACGCCGTGGACCAGATCCGCGGCGGCGACCATCCCAGACCCGACGCAGACGCCGACGCCGGGGGTGCGCACTGAACAGCCCGTCCTGGCCCGTCGTCCTGACGGACGGCGACGTGACCCTGCGCCCGATAAAACTGCGCGACCAGCGCGCCTGGCGCGAGGTGAACCGGCGCAACCGCGACTGGCTGCGCCCCTGGGAGGCGACCATCCCGCCGCCCACCCCGAGCGGCCCGATAGCCCACCGCCCGACCTACCGGCAGATGGTGCGCCATCTGCGCGCCGAGGCGGCCGCGGGCCGCATGCTGCCCTTCGTCATCGAGTACCAGGGGCGCCTGGTGGGCCAGTTGACGGTCGCCGGCATCACCTGGGGTTCCATGTGCTCGGGCCACATCGGCTACTGGGTCGACCGGTCCGTCGCGGGGCGCGGAGTGATGCCGACGTCGGTGGCGCTCGCCGTCGACCACTGCTTCCGCACGGTGGGCCTGCACCGCATCGAGGTCTGCATTCGCCCGGAGAACGGGCCGAGCCGCAGGGTGGTCGAGAAACTCGGATTCCGCGAGGAGGGGCTGCGCCCGCGGTATCTGCACATCGACGGCGCCTGGCGCGACCACCTCGTGTTCGCGCTGACCGCCGAGGAGGTCCCCGAGGGCCTGCTCAAGCGGTGGCGGCGGACGCGGCGCGGCAACTCCGCAGGTCCGGGCGCGTCGAACACGGCGGACCCCGGCACCTCCTCCAAATAAAATAAATGTTCGAATTTGATCGAAGCGGGACCACTCCCGGGCATTGAATTCACCCCTCCGGCGGCCAGTTGATCGCATCGGTCACAAAAAAAGTTCGAAATATCAGCCAGATCGTGCGACACACCGGCCCAATTGGCGGATGGCCCTGTGCAAACCCCTCTACGGTGTGAGCGTGAGCAGCAGCGGCCTCATCTACGCAGTCATCGTCGGGGCCTGGGCCGCCTACTTGGTGCCGATGTGGCTCCGTAGGCAGGACGAGCTGAACGAAGCCCGTCCCACGGAACGCTTCAGCACCGCCATCCGGCTTCTCTCCGGCCGGGCGGGCATGGAGCGCCGGTACGCCAAGGACCTGCAAGCGCGCTCGCCCGAGGCGGACGAGTGGCGCGGTGCCACGGCCGACCCGGACGCGATCACCGACGCGGTGGACGTCCGGGCCTTCGTCACGCCTCCGGCCCAGGAGCACCGGCCCCCCCGGGCCGAACCCGAACCGGCGCCCGCGCCCGCGCCCGAGCCGGAACCGGCCCCCGAGCCGGAGCGGGAGCCCGCGCCCCGGCCCGCGTCCGCCGCCAAGTCCCGCGCCGCCCGCGCCGCGTCCGCCGAGGCCCAGGCCCGCGCCCGGCGCTCCAAGGTCCTCGCGCGCCGCCGCCGCACCACGGTGCTGCTGTTCATCGCCTTCACCGCAGGCGCCGTCGTGGCCGCCGTCGGCGGCGTCGCCTTCCTCTGGGCGCCCGCGGCCCCGGCCGCGCTGCTCAGCGCGTACATCGTCTATCTGCGCGCCCAGGAGCGCCGCAGGTTCGCGTACGTGATGGACCGCCGCCGCGCCGAACTCGCCGCCCAGCACCTGCGCGAGCGCCAGCCCCGCGGCCGCCGCCCGGCTGCGCACCGCGCCCCTGCCGAGGACGCGGACGAGGTCCCTGGCCCGGCCACCGAGCCGATCGCCACCGACCCCGGGCTCGAAGCGCTCGCCGCCGACCGGCGCGCCCTCGTCGAGCAGACCGACCACGCCGAGTGGGTCGACCAGCAGCGCGAGCGCCAGCGCCGGCCGGGACCCGGCGAGAGCTGGGACCCCGTCCCCGTCCCGCTGCCCACCTACGTCACCGCCCCCGTCGCCCCGCGCGGCACCGGCGGCATCGACTACGGCGCCCCCGAGACATGGAGCGCCGCCCGCTCCTCCGCCGCCGAGCAGGCCGCCCCCGAGCAGGCCGAGCCCGAGCCGGAGCAGCAGACCGCCGACGACGGCCGCAGCGACGCCCGCCGCGCCGCCTCCGCGCGCCGCTCCCGCGAGCGCGGGCGCACGCCCCTGTTCGACCAGTACGACGACGACGCCGACGGGCGTCCGCGCGCCGCCAACGAGTGAGCGGGAGGCCGCCCCGGCTGACCAGCCAGGGAGCGGATTTCCAAGCACCCCGATCGGGGTGCTAGAGTTTCACTCGTTGCAAGGGCCTGTGGCGCAGTCCGGTAGCGCACCTCGTTCGCATCGAGGGGGCCAGGGGTTCAAATCCCCTCAGGTCCACGCAACAAGAACCCCGCCGGGTGACCGGCGGGGTTCTTGCTTTGTGCCTACGGGCAGGCCGTGTGCCGCCTGCGGGCAGGCCCCGTACCGGAGTTGCCCGCCCGGCCGGGGCTCCGCACGCTAGAGCGGCTTGGCGAAGCAGCGGCTCAGCGGCTCGAAGCGGTAGTGCCCGAACTTCTCGCAGGGCGCGTAACCACTCGACGCGTACAGGGTGATGGCCTCCGGCTGCTTCGTGCCCGTCTCCAGGACCATGCGGACGCGGCCGGCCGCGCGGGCGTCCTCCTCCAGCGCCGCGAGGATGCGGCGGGCGAGCCCCAGACCGCGCGCCTCGGGCGTCACGTACATCCGCTTCAGCTCGGCGTCGCCGTCGGAGTAGTTCTCCTCGTTCTTGTCCATCGCGCGCCAGCCGCCCGTCGCCAGCGGGGTGCCCTCGGTGTCGTACGCGATGAGGTACAGGCCCTGCGGCGGGTCGAACTCCGTGAAGTCCAGCGGGGTGGCGTCGCCCCCGTCGCCGTAGCGCTCGGCGTACTCCGCCTGTACGCGGTCGTTGAGCGCCCGCGCGTCGGGGTGGCCGAAGGAGACGGGGCGCAGGGTGATCCCGCCTGCGGCGGCCGGAGGAGCGGGCTGCGCGGCGGGCTCGGACTGTATGATCATGCGAGGCATCGTATCTCTATGCTACGGGCGTGGGTCGGCTGACCGGTCCAGTGTGCCCGGACCGGTACCGTGGCCGCCGTGCTGACTGTTACCTCCGTGAACGTGAACGGGCTGCGAGCCGCCGCCAAGAAGGGCTTCGTCGAGTGGCTGGCCGAGACCTCCGCCGACGTCGTGTGCCTCCAGGAGGTGCGCGCCGAGCCCGGGCAACTGCCCGAGACCGTGCGTGAGCCCGAGGGCTGGCACGTCGTCCACGCCCCGGCCGCCGCCAAGGGCCGCGCCGGCGTCTCCCTCTACACGCGCCGCGAACCGGACCGGGTCCGCGTCGGCTTCGGCTCCTCCGAGTTCGACGGCAGCGGCCGGTACGTCGAGGCCGACCTGCCCGGCGTCACCGTCGCCTCCCTCTATCTGCCCTCGGGCGAGGTCGGCACCGAGCGCCAGGACGAGAAGATCCGCTTCATGGACGAGTTCCTCGGCTATCTCAAGGAACTGCGCGAGCGCTCCGCCGCCGAGGGCCGCGAGGTCGTCGTCTGCGGCGACTGGAACATCGCCCACCAGGAGGCGGACCTCAAGAACTGGAAGGCCAACAAGAAGAACTCCGGCTTCCTCCCGGAGGAACGCGCCTGGCTGACCCGCGTCCTCACCCCCGAGGACGGCGGCTACGTCGACGTCATCCGCACCCTCCACCCCGACACGGAGGGCCCCTACTCCTGGTGGTCCTACCGGGGGCGGGCTTTCGACAACGACGCAGGTTGGCGCATCGACTACCACCTCTCGACCCCCGGCCTGGCCGAGCGCGCCATCAAGGGGTACGTGGAGCGCGCCGCCACGCACGCCGAGCGCTGGTCGGACCACGCTCCGGTCACCGTCGTCTACGCGTGACGCCCGCGCGTACGGCTCCGGCTCCGGCTCCGTGAAGGTCTACGCGTAGGGCCCCGCCCGGCGCCCGCCCCCGGTCACGGGAGTTTTCGGTCCAGGGCCAGGGAGAGTTCCGCCTCGATGACCGACTTGGCCAGGGGGCGGAGGCGGGCGGGGTTCTTGTCGGTCGTGTGGGTTTCGACGAGGTCGGTGAAGAGGGTGGCCAGCGCCTCGGCGTGTTCGCGGACGCGGCGGGCCGCCGAGAGGACCTCGGCGAGGGGGATGCCCTCGCGGACCAGGGCCGCCGAGACGTCGAGCAGGCGGCGGCTGACGTGGACGATCTCCTCGCCGTCCGTGCCGAGGTAGCCGAGGTCGAGGGCTGCCTGGAGGTTCTCGGGGGTGACCTGGCCGGCGAAGACGTCGGCGAGTTCCGTCGCGGAGAGGCGGACCGGGGTCTCCTCGGTGGGGGTGCCGACGCCGAGGAGTTCGCCGACGTCCCGGCCCCGGTCGAACGCCTCGGACAGCTCCGCGATCCCGCTCAGGGTGTGGCCGCGCTCCAGAAGGGCCGCGATGGTGTGCAGCCGGGCCAGGTGGGTCTCGTCGTACCAGGCGATGCGGCCCTCGCGGCGCGGCGGCTTGATGAGGCCGCGCTCGCGGTAGAAGCGGACCGTGCGCACGGTGATGCCGGCCGCCTCGGCCAGTTCCGCCATGCGGTACTCGCGCACGCCCCGGTCCTCCGTCGCCTGTCCGTCCACCCTGAGACCCTATGTCGTACCGGCGGTAACTTTCCTCGGCCCGACCCCTACCCATCAGTACGGAGCTGCTCTACTCTCCGACTACGCCAGTGTTCACTGGCAGAGTCGCGCGGTAGGGAGGCGCCGGGATGGCCGAGCGTGAGCACGAGCATGTGAGGGTGGCGGTGATCGGGTCCGGCTTCGGCGGGCTCGGTGCGGCGGTCAGACTCCGCCGGGAGGGCGTGACCGACTTCGTCGTGCTGGAGCGGGCCGGCGCCGTCGGCGGCACCTGGCGCGACAACAGCTACCCGGGCTGCGCCTGCGACGTGCCGTCCCACCTCTACTCGTTCTCGTTCGCGCCCAACCCCGAGTGGCCCCGCACCTTCTCCGGGCAGGAGCACATCGGGCGGTATCTGGAGCACGTCGCCGACACCTTCGGCCTGCGCCCGCACATCCGGTTGAACGCCGAGGTGACGCGGCTGACGTGGGACCCCGACAAGCTGTGGTGGACGATCGAGACCGCGAGCGGCACGCTCACCGCCGACCTCGTCGTCTCCGCGACGGGCCCGCTGTCCGACCCGAAGGTGCCGGACATCAAGGGGCTCGACACGTTCCCCGGGAAGGTGTTCCACTCGGCGCGCTGGGACCACGACTACGACCTGCGCGGCAAGCGGGTCGCCATGGTCGGCACGGGCGCCTCCGCCATCCAGATCGTGCCCGCGATCCAGCCCGAGGTCGGCCGGCTCACCCTCTTCCAGCGCACCCCGCCCTGGGTGATGCCGCGCGCCGACCGGCCCATCACGGGCGCCGAGCGCTGGCTGCACCGCACGCTGCCCTTCACGACGCAGGCCCGGCGCGGACTGCTGTGGGGGATCAGGGAGTTGCAGGTCCAGGCGTTCACCAAGCGGCCGGACGAGCTGGGCCTCGTCGAGAAGCTGGCGAAGCGGAACATCCACCGGGCGGTCAAGGACCCGGCCCTGCGCGCCAAGCTGACCCCCGACTACCGCATCGGCTGCAAGCGCATCCTGCTGTCGAACACGTACTACCCGGCGCTGGCCCGCCCCAACGTGGACGTCGTGGCCGCCGGACTGACCGAGGTGCGCGGCAGCACGCTGGTCGGTGCGGACGGCAGCGAGACCGAGGCCGACGCGATCGTCTTCGGTACGGGGTTCCACGTCACGGACATGCCGATCGCGCAGCGCGTCGTCGGCGCCGACGGGACGACCCTCGCCGAGAGCTGGAAGGGCGGCATGGCGGCGCTGCGCGGGGCGACGGCGGCGGGCTTCCCGAACTTCATGACGATCATCGGCCCGAACACCGGCCTCGGTAACTCCTCGATGATCCTGATGATCGAGTCGCAGCTGAACTACATGGCGGACTTCCTGCGCCAGTTGAACGTGCTGGGCGGCCGCGTCGCCCTCACCTCGCGCGCGGAGGCGGTCGGCGCCTGGAACGCGCGCGTGCAGGAGCGCATGAAGCGGACGGTGTGGAACACCGGCGGCTGCACGAGCTGGTACCTCGACGAGAACGGCGTCAACACCACGGTGTGGCCGGGCACGACGACCGAGTTCCGGCAGGCGACCCGGCACGTGGACGTCGGCGAGTACGAGGTCGTACGGGCCCCCGCCACGGCCTCCCGCACAACAGAACAACCGAAGCGGGCCAAGCAGCAGCAGAAGAAGGAGTCGAGCGCCGCATGAGCCGTCTGACGCATGTGACGAGCGGGCCGTACGCGCCCCCCGTCGCCGCCCGCGAACTGACCGTCACCTCGGCGGACGGCGCCCGGCTGCACGTGGAGGTGCACGGCGAACCGGGCGCGCCCGCGATCGTGCTGGCGCACGGCTGGACGTGCTCCACCGCGTTCTGGGCGGCGCAGGTGCGGGCGCTCGCCGCTGACCACCGCGTGGTGGTGTACGACCAGCGCGGGCACGGCCGCAGTCCGGCGGCGGCCTCGCTCCCGTACACGACGGACATGCTCGCCGACGACCTGGAGGCGGTGCTCGCGGCGACGCTGGAGCCCGGGGAGCGGGCCGTGCTCGGCGGGCACTCCATGGGCGGCATGACGATGATGGCGGCGGCGTCGCGGCCGGGGTTCAAGGAGCACGCGGCGGCGGTGCTGCTGTGCAGCACGGGGTCCTCGCGGCTGGTCGCGGAGTCGACGGTCGTGCCGTTGCTCGGCGCGAGCGGGCTGCGGACCAGGCTGACGGCGGCGGTGCTCGGCTCGAAGGCGCCGCTCGGCCCGGTGACGCCGGTGACCCGGCGGGTGTTGCGGTACGCGACGATGGGCCCGGCGTCGGCGCCGGACAAGGTCGAGGCGTGCGCCCGGATCGTGCACGCCTGTCCGCGCGGGGTGCGGCACGGCTGGTCGCATGTGCTGGAGACGCTGGAACTCGACGCGAACCTGCGGGAGTTGACGATGCCGGTCGCGGTCATCGCGGGCACCGCCGACCGGATGACGCCGGTCGCGCACGCCCGCCGGATCGCGGCGGCCCTGCCGCACTGCGCGGGGCTCACGGAACTGCCCGGGATGGGGCACATGACGCCGGTGGAGGCCCCGGAGGCCGTCACGCGGGTGCTCAGGGAACTGGCCGAGGAACATGTGAAGTCGCAGAAGGGTGCGGATGCCGTATGAGCAGGGTCAGTCTTGAGGGGCAGGTCGCGGTCGTCACGGGCGCGGCGCGCGGCGTCGGCGAGCTGCTGGCGCGCAAGCTGTCGGCGCGCGGCGCGAAGATCGCGCTGGTGGGCCTGGAGCCGGACGAGCTGAAGCAGGTCGCGGGCCGGCTGCACGCGGAGGCCGACTGGTGGCACGCGGACGTCACCGACCACGAGGCGATGGCGAAGGTCGCCGCCGAGGTCAAGGAGCGGTTCGGCAAGGTCGACATCGTCGTGGCGAACGCGGGCGTGGCCACCGGCGGCCCGTTCGTGGACTCCGACCCGGTCGCCTGGCGGCGGGTCATCGAGGTCAACCTGATCGGTTCGGCGGTCACCGCGCGCGCGTTCCTGCCGGTGCTGATGGAGTCGCGCGGCTATCTGCTCCAGATCGCGTCGCTGGCCGCGCTCACCCCGGCGCCGATGATGACGGCGTACTGCGCGTCGAAGTCGGGCGTGGAGGCGTACGCGCACGCCCTGCGCGCGGAGGTCGGCTACAAGGGCGTACGGGTCGGCGTCGGCTATCTGTCGTGGACGGACACCGACATGGTGCGCGGCGCGGACCAGGACGACGTGATGCGGGAGCTGCGCCAGCGGCTGCCGTGGCCGTCGAACAAGACGTATCCGCTGGGCCCGGCCGTGGACCGGATCGTGGCGGGCATCGAGCGGCGCTCCTCGCATGTGTACGCGCAGTGGTGGCTGCGGGGCATGCAGGGCATCCGGGGCTATCTGCCGGGGCTCATCGGGACGGTCGGGCAGCGCGAGATGCGCCGCTTCGAGCCGCGTCTCGGGGAGGTCGGCAAGGGTCTGGTGGGCGCCGGGGGCGCGGCGGACGAGTCGGTCCGCGCGGGCTGAGGCGGCCGGTCCGTACGGGCGGCGAGGGCGCTCCCGTACGGACCGTGCACGCTCCGTCACTGATCGAAATGCGCGGTATGTCCGGGCGTGTCAGGCTGGCAGAGCCCGATTACCCCTCACCCACCTACGGGAGTGAACACGCATGGGCATCAGCGACCAGTTCAAGGACAAGGCTCAGGACCTCGGCCAGAAGGCCAAGGACGCCATGGGTGACCGCAAGGACGACGCTCAGGACCGCGCCCAGCAGGGCCGCGACGAGGCGTCGGAGCGCGGTACGCAGGCGCGTGACCGCGCTGAGCAGGCCGCTCAGGACGCCCAGGACAAGTTCGGCCAGAACGACTCCTGACGCGGTCCGGTCCTGCATCCAGGACTTCTGAAGACCCCCACCCGGGACGCCGGGCGGGGGTCTTCTGCCGTGCACGCGCGTGTGCGTGCACGTGTGCGCGTGTGGGCGTGTGCGCGTGCTCGTGTACGGGGAAGCCGCCTCGCCCGTACGGGGACGCGCTCCCGCCCATACGGGAACGGAACGGGGGTGCGCTCCCGCCGTACGGGCGACGGGTCAGCGGGGCGGGAGGCGGGGGCGGCGGCGGTCGGGGATGTCGGAGTAGTCCGGCGGGGTGAGCGCGCCCTGTTCCTTGAGCAGGTCGAGGGCGAGATGCACGGCGTCGTCGAGCTGCGCGTGCCGGCCCTCGGCCCAGTCGAGCGGGGTGCGCAGCGCCTCGATGTCGGGGTCGACGCCCCGGTTCTCGATGCTCCACCCGTACTCGGGGAACCAGGCCGCGTTCATCGGCACGGTGATGACCGTGCCGTCGCCGAGCCGGTGCCGGCCGGTCATGCCGACGACACCGCCCCAGGTGCGCTGCCCGACGACGGGCCCGAGCGCGAGGAGCTTGAACGCGGCGGTGATCATGTCGCCGTCGGACGAGGTCGCCTCGTCGGCGAGGGCGACGACCGGGCCGCGCGGCGCGTTCGAGGCGTACGAGACGGCCTGGGCGTTGCGCGTGAGGTCCCAGCCGATGATCTTCCGGGTGAGTTTCTCGACGACGAGTTCGCTGATGTGCCCGCCCGCGTTGCCGCGCACGTCGACGATGAGCGCGGGGCGGGAGACCTCCATGCGCAGATCGCGGTTGAACTGGGCCCAGCCGGAGCCGCCCATGTCGGGGATGTGCAGATAGCCGCACTTGCCGTTGCTCAGCTCCCGGACGACCGCGCGGCGCTTGGCGACCCAGTCCTGGTAGCGCAGGGGGCGTTCGTCGACGAGGGGGACGACGGCGACGCGGCGGGCGCGGCCGGTGCCCTCGGCGGGCGTGAACGTCAGCTCCACGGTCGTGCCGCCCGCCCCGGCCAGCAGCGGGAACGGCCCGGTGACCGGGTCGACCGGGCGGCCGTCGACGTGGGTGAGGGCCGCGCCCTCGCGGATGCCGGTGCCGGCCAGCGGGGAGCGGGCCTTGGAGTCGGAGGAGTCGCCGGGCAGGATCCGGGCGAGGATCCAGCGCCCGTCGCGGCACGCGAAGTTGGCGCCGAGCAGGCCCTGGGCGCGCTGGTAGTGCGGGGGGCCCTCGTTGCGGCGGGCGGCGGAGACGTAGGCGTGCGAGGTGCCGAGTTCGCCGAGTACCTCGCGCAGCAGGTCGGCGAACTCGTCGGGGGACGCGACGTGTTCGACCAGCGGCCGGTACTGGGCGAGGACCGCGTCCCAGTCGATGCCGCACATGTCGGGGGCCCAGAAGTAGGCGCGGATGATGCGGCCCGCCTCCGCGTACGCCTGGCGCCACTCGGCGGCCGGGTCCACCTCGTGCAGGATGCGCCGCAGGTCGATCCAGACGGTCGTGTCGCCGTCGCCCGGCTCGGTGGCGGGCACGGCCCGCAGCTCGGCCTCGTCGCCGACGACGAGCCGGGAGCCGTCGCCGCTGACGGCGAACCAGTCCATGTGGTCGACGAGCTGGGTCCGCTTGCCCTTGGCCAGGTCGAAGTGTTCGAGGGTGGGCTGCGAGGAGGTGTCGGCCGGGTTGGCGAACGTCTCGCCGAGCGCGCCGGAGATCGGCCAGCGCAGCCAGACCAGGCCGCCGCCGCTGACCGGGGTGAGCGCCGAGTACTTGGACGCGGCGACCGGGAACGGCACGACCCGGTTGGCGAGCCCCTCGATCTCCACCATCGGCGTGCCGCCCCCGGCGGCGGAGGCCAGCGTGCTGCCCCCGCCCCGGTCCTCGACCGGGTCGAGCCCGCCGGCGGCGGTGCGCCCGTCGGGCGAGAGCGCGAACGGGGACGGTGTAGCCGACGACAGCGGTACGAGGTAGGGGCGGCAGCCCAGCGGGAACGACAGGTCGCCGGTGTGCACGTCGTACACCGGGTCGAAGCCGCGCCACGACAGGAACGCGAGGTAGCGGCCGTCCCGCGTGAAGACGGGGTTCTCGTCCTCGAAGCGGCCGTTGGTGACGTCGACGACCGTACGGTCCTGGATGCGGGCCATCTTGATCTGGCGCAGGGAGCGGCCGATGCCGGGGTGCGACCAGGTCAGCCAGGCGCCGTCCGGGGAGAAGGCGAGGTCGCGGACCGGGCCGTTCGTGGACCGGATCAGCTCGGTGACCTCGCCCGCGGACTCCTCGCCGGTGTCCAGGAGCAGCAGCCGGCCGTCGTTGGAGGCGATGGCGAGGCGTTCGCCGTCCGGGTCGGAGACGAGTTCCTGCACCCGGCCCAGTTCCCCCGAGGCGAGCCTGCGGGGCGGGCGGTCGCCGCTCGCGCGGGGCAGCGAGGCGATCTCGACGGCGTCCTCGCCCTCGGCGTCGGTGACGTACGCGACCTGCCCGCCGAGCCCGAGCATCTCCGGCAGGCGTACGCGGACGCCGGGGGTGTCGGTGAGGGTGCGGGCGGGGCCGTCGCGGTGGGTGAGCCAGTACAGGCTGCCGCGTACGACGACCGCGCTGGCCCGGCCCGTCTCGTCCACGGACAGCGCGTCCACGTGCTGGGCGGCGGGCACCTGGTAGGGGCGGCGGCCGTTGCGCGGGCCGCCGAGCCTGACGCGCAGGCGGCGCGGGCGCGAGTCGGGGGTGAGCGCGTCCAGGATCCACAGGTCGCCGGCGCACTGGTAGACCACTCGGGTGCCGTCGGACGAGGCGTGCCGGGCGTAGAACGCGTCGTGGTCGGTGTGCCGGGTCAGGTCGCTGCCGTCGGGGAGGCAGGAGTAGACGTTGCCGACGCCCTCGTGGTCGGAGAGGAACGCGATCCTGCCGCCGACGAACATGGGGGCGTCCAGATGGCCGTCCAGGTCCGCGAGGACCCGCTGCCCGTGCACCCACAGGCGGCCCTGCGCGCCGCCCCGGTACCGCTTCCACGCGGCGGGCTCGTGCGGGGGCGTGCCGGTGAGCAGCAGCGTGCGGCGCTCCCCGTCGATGTCCGCGACCTGGATGTCGGAGACCGGGCCCCAGGGGAGCTTGCCGCCGGGGGAGCCGTCCGTGGGGACGCTGTAGGCGAACGTGAAGTACGAGAACGGCTCGCCGTGGGAGGCGACCGCCAGGATGTCGCCGTCCGGGGTCCAGCCCCTGACCTGCGTGTCGGCGCTGCCCCAGTAGGTCAGGCGGCGGGCCGGGCCGCCGTCCACCGGGGTGAGGTGGATCTCCGGGTCCAGGCTGCGCCAGGTCGTGTACGCGATGTGGGTGCCGGTGGGGGAGAAGCGGGGGTGGCCGATCTTGGTGCGGTCGGCCGTCAGGCGCCAGGCTCTGGCCGAGCCGTCCAGGGGGGCGGTCCAGAGGTCGTCCTCGGCCACGAAGCACAGGCGCTCGCCGCTCAGGTGGGGGAATCTCAGGTAGGCCCCGTCCCTGGCGCCGGCGTCCTCTGTCGTCGTCACGTCGCTCACGCCCCCATGCTTTTCCCTCCGGGTCCCCCCGGCAACCGCGAACCCGGCAATCCCAGCCCCGGGCAGGTCGATGTTGTGCGTCCGGTTCAGCCCCGGTGGGGCTTCTCGCGCAGTTCCCCGCGCCCCTGACGGGGCTTGTCTCAGCGCCGGTCAATTCAAGCCCCTCCGGCGATTGAGGAGCGGGGTCTGGGGCGGAGCCCCGGGGTTCAGTGCCGGGTGCGTGATCGTTGTGCGTCCAGTTCAGCCCGGTGGGGCTTCTCGCGCAGTTCCCCGCGCCCCCTTGCGGGGCTGGCCTCGGCGTCAGATGGGCTTTATGCGGAGCGTATGGGTGTGGTGGAGGGCACGTACGAAACCGTTTCGTTTCGATAAGGCGGGCGGTAGATTGGGGGCCGGAAGAACAGGAAGGGGCGGACATGGCCGTCGACACGGGGCGCAGGACCCGACTCACACCAGAACGTGAGGCGGAGCTGTACGCCGCGGTCCTCGACCTGCTCAGGGAGGTCGGTTACGACGCCCTGACGATGGACGCCGTAGCCACCCGCACCCGCTCCAGCAAGGCCACCCTCTACCGCCAGTGGGGCGGCAAGGCCGAACTGGTCGTCAAGGCCCTGCGCCAGCAGAAGCCGAAGTTCGACGAGATCGACACCGGCTCGCTCAGAGGCGACCTGCACGCGATGGCGCGGCGCGAGGACGACTGCCTCATGGAGCGCAACAGCGCGCTGATGCACGGCCTGATGGTCGCGGTGCACACCAATCCGGATCTGCTCGCCGCGTTCCAGGAGTGGGTGATCGCCCCCGAGGTGTCCGGCCTGGACCGGATGCTCCAGCGGGCGGTGGCCCGGGGCGAGATCCCGCCCGACTGCCCGGCGGCGGACTTCGTGATCCACATGCTGGTCGGCGCGTTCGTCACCCGGACGTTCATCGACGAGCAGCCGCCGACCCAGGCCTTCCTGGCCTCCTACCTGGACGCCGTGGTCCTCCCCGCCCTCGGCGTCTGACCCCCGACCGACCCACCAGCACCCCCCGCCCCGCACCTGACGCACGACCGCTCACGTCGTCGGGCCGATGACCCCTGCCCGTAAGCCCCGACCCGACCGGGAGTACGCCTCCGTGGCCACGTTCCTCTACAAACTCGGCAAGTTCGCCTTCCGCCGACGCCATTTCGTCGCCCTGATCTGGGTGGCCCTGCTCACGCTCGCGGGCGTGGGCGCCGCGTCCGCGCCGACCGCCGCCTCCAGCTCGTTCTCCATCCCGGGGACCGAGGCGCAGAAGGCGTTCGACCTCCTCGACCAGCGCTTCCCCGGGTCGGCCGCCGACGGCGCGACCGCCCGCGTCGTCTTCAAGGCGCCGGCCGGCGAGAAGCTCACCGACGCCGGCAACAAGGCGGACGTCCAGGACACCGTCGCGCGGATCAAGTCCAGTTCGAAGCAGGTGGCGTCCGCGAGCGACCCGTACACCACGGGCACCGTCAGCAAGGACGGCCGGATCGCCTACACGTCCGCGTCCTACAAGGTCTCCTCGATGGAGCTGACCGACAAGGACCGCGACGCGCTCCAGGAGGTCATCGACCACGCGAAGGGCAGCGGCCTGACCGTGGAGGTCGGCGGTGACGCGCTCCAGGCCATGCCGGAGACCGGCGCCACCGAGATCATCGGCATCGGCATCGCGGCCGTCGTCCTCGTCATCACGTTCGGCTCGCTGATCGCGGCCGGGCTGCCGCTGCTGACCGCGCTGATCGGCGTCGGCATCGGCGTCTCCACGATCACCGCGCTCGCCAGCGCCCTGGACCTCGGCTCGACCACGTCCACCCTCGCCATGATGATCGGCCTCGCGGTCGGCATCGACTACGCCCTGTTCATCGTCTCGCGCTACCGGGGCGAGCTGGCCGAGGGCCGTGAGCGCGAGGAGGCGGCCGGCCGGGCCGTGGGCACCGCGGGCTCCGCGGTCGTCTTCGCCGGGCTCACCGTCGTCATCGCGCTGGTCGGCCTCGCCGTCGTCAACATCCCGATGCTCACCAAGATGGGCGTCGCCGCCGCCGGCACCGTCGCCATCGCCGTGCTCATCGCGCTGACCCTCATCCCGGCGCTGCTCGGCTACACGGGCAAGCGGGTGCACGGCCGCAAGGCCCGTAAGAACCTCGACCTGGCCACGACCGGCGACACCGCCGCGCAGGCCGAGGCCAAGCCCAACATGGGCACCCGCTGGGCCCGCTTCGTGCTGCGCCGCCCGGTCATGGTGCTGCTCGCCGGTGTCATCGGCCTGGGCGCGCTGGCCGTGCCGGTCGCCTCGATGCAGCTGGGCCTGCCCGACGACGGCGTCCAGCCCGCCGACACCACTCAGCGCAAGGCGTACGACCTGATCTCCGACGGCTTCGGCCCCGGCGTCAACGGCCCGCTGCTGACCGTCGTCGACGCCCAGGGAGCCAAGGACCCGAAGGCCGCCGTCGACACCGTCGTGAAGACGATCAAGGGCGTGGACGGGGTCGCCGCGGTCGCCCCGCCGGCCTTCAACAAGGCCGGTGACACGGCCATCGTCACCGTCATCTCGAAGTACAAGCCCTCCTCGACGCAGACCGAGGACGTCGTCCACGCGATCCGCGCGGAGGGCAAGGAGCTGAAGACGTCGGCGGGCGCGGAGCTGAGCGTCACCGGTTCGACCGCGATGAACATCGACGTGTCGCAGAAGCTCAACGACGCGCTCGTGCCCTACCTGGCGCTCGTCGTCGGCCTCGCGTTCCTGCTCCTGATGGTGGTCTTCCGCTCGGTCCTGGTCCCGCTCAAGGCGGCCCTCGGCTTCCTGCTCTCGGTGCTCGCCGCGCTCGGCGCCGTCGTCGCCGTCTTCCAGTGGGGCTGGCTCGGCTCGCTGTTCGGCGTGGAGCAGGCCACCCCGATCATGTCCATGATGCCGATCTTCATGGTGGGCGTGGTCTTCGGCCTGGCGATGGACTACGAGGTCTTCCTCGTGACCCGCATGCGGGAGGCGTACGTGCACGGGGAGCGGCCCGCGCAGGCGATCGTGACCGGGTTCCGGCACGGGGCGCGGGTGGTCACGGCGGCGGCGGTCATCATGATCGCGGTGTTCGCGGGCTTCATCGGCTCCTCGGAGCAGATGATCAAGATGATCGGCTTCGGCCTCGCCATCGCCGTCTTCTTCGACGCCTTCGTCGTACGGATGACGCTGGTGCCGGCCGTCCTCGCGCTGCTCGGCGAGCGCGCCTGGTGGCTGCCGAAGTGGCTGGACCGGGTGCTGCCCAACGTGGACGTCGAGGGCGAGGCCCTGGCCCGGCACACGGACTCCGGCCGCCCCGAGGGCGAGCGCGAGCTGGTCGACGCGTAAGCCGGTACGCGCACGGCGATACGCATACGACGGTACGCGTGAGCCGGTGCGCGGAGGTGTGATCGCCGGCGGCCCCCTCAGGGGGTCGTCGGCACCGGGGTGACGGCCGTGTGGGTGCGGCGCAGGAAGCGGATCAGTGCTTTCGCGTCGAGCTGCACGAGCGTCACCCCGTGCCGTGCGGGGACCTCGATGACGGTCTGGACCCGGCCGCAGGGCCAGATCCGCACGCCCTCGCCGGCGGCGGGGGCCCGCAGACCCCGCTCCAGCAGGTCGCGGGGGAAGGACCAGACGCCGGTGTCCGGCAGGGACATCCGGACCTGCCCGCCGTCGTAGCGCAGCACCACGGGGACGGCCCGGGGCGCGTCGGGGGACTCGGTGACGACGCGGGCACGGGCGTACTGCTCCACGAACTGCTCGACCGGGCTCATGGTTCTAATGTCCCATATGTTCACAATTCAGGGCCAGGATATTCACACGATCGGCCCGAATGGAACACCCTCTGTTGACTTCCGGGCGCTCTTGCAAGCCGTTCGCAACAAGGCACTATCATCGAACGGTTCACCTGCCGACCGAACGCCGGAGTGCCCCCATGCATGTCCCCGACGGATTCATCAACGCGCCCGTCTCGGCCGCCGCCGGTGTCGTCGCCGCGGGCGCCGTCGCCGTCAGCCTGCGCGGCGCGCGCCGCGAACTGGACGAGCGGACCGCGCCGCTGGCCGGCCTGGTCGCCGCGTTCATCTTCGCCGTGCAGATGCTGAACTTCCCCGTCGCCGCCGGCACCAGCGGCCATCTCCTCGGCGGCGCCCTCGCGGCGATACTCGTCGGGCCCTGTACGGGCGTGCTCTGTGTGTCCGTCGTGCTGCTCATGCAGGGCGTCCTGTTCGCCGACGGCGGCCTGACCGCGCTCGGCGTCAACATCACCGACATGGCGATCACCACGACCGTCGTCGCCTACCTCGTCTTCCGCGGCCTGGTGAAGATCCTGCCGCGCACCCGCCGCTCGATCACCATCGCCTCCTTCGCCGCGGCCCTGCTCTCCGTACCGGCCGCCGCCGTCGTCTTCACCTTGATCTACGCCCTCGGCGGCACCACCGACGTCTCCCTCGGCAAGGTCGCCACCGCCATGGTCGGCGTCCACGTCCTCATCGGCATCGGCGAGGCCGTCATCACCGCGCTCACCGTCGGCGCCGCCGTCGCCGTCCGCCCCGACCTCGTGTACGGGGCCCGCGGCCTGACCCAGCCGCTCAAGCTCCGCGTCGGCGGCGAACTGGTCGACGCCCCCGCGGCCGCGCCCGCCCCCGCCGCCGCCCGCTCGCACCGCAAGATCTGGATCACCGGGCTGGTCACCTCCCTCGTGCTCGCCGGGTTCGTCTCCTTCTACGCCTCCGCGAGCCCCGACGGCCTGGAGAAGGTCGCCCACGACAAGGGCATCGACAAGAAGACCCGCGCGCACGCCTCCGCCGACTCCCCGCTCGCCGACTACGGAGTCAAGGACATCACCGACGCCCGCCTGTCCGGCGGCCTCGCGGGCGTCATCGGCGTCGGCGTCACCGTCGTCGCCGGGTCCGGGATCTTCTGGGCGCTGCGCAGGCGCCCTACCGCCGACGCGGCCTCCACCGAAGTGAGCGCGCCCGAGAAGACGTCGGTCTGACATGGGTGCCGGACACGCCCACCGCCTCTACCGGCACGGCGCCTCGCCCGTGCACGCGCTGCCCCCGCACACCAAGCTCGCCGCCACCTTCTGTTTCGTCGTGGTGGTCGTGTCCACCCCGCGCGAGGCCATGTGGGCGTTCGCGCTGTACGCCGTGCTCCTCGCGGCCGTCGCGTACGCGGCGAGGATCCCTGCCGGCTTCCTGCTCAAGCGGCTGCTGATCGAGGTGCCGTTCGTCGCGTTCGCCGTGCTCATGCCGTTCGTCGCGGAGGGGCCGCGCGTCCACGTCCTCGGCCTGTCGCTCAGTGAGAGCGGCCTGTGGGGCGCGTGGAACGTACTGGCCAAGGGCACCCTCGGCGTCGCCGCGTCCGTACTGCTGGCCTCCACCACCGAACTGCGCGAACTCCTCCTCGGCCTCCAGCGCCTCAAGCTGCCCCCGCTGCTCGTCCAGATCGCCTCGTTCATGATCCGGTACGGGGACGTCATCACCGACGAGATGCGGCGCATGCGGATCGCCCGCGAGTCCCGGGGCTTCGAGGCGTCCGGCGTCCGCCACTGGGGCGTCCTCGCCAAGTCGGCGGGCGCCCTGTTCATCCGCTCCTACGAGCGCGGCGAGCGCGTCCACCTGGCGATGGTCAGCCGCGGCTACGCCGGGTCGATGCCCGTCATCGACGACATCCGCGCCACGCGCACGCAGTGGTCGTACGCCCTGGCCCTCCCCGTCCTCGCCCTGTGCGTCTGTCTGATGGGATGGGCGCTGTGACAGTTCCTTCCTTGGAGGTCTCCGGCCTCGCCTTCGCCTACCCCGACGGCCACCAGGCCCTGTTCGGCGTGGACTTCTCCATCGCGCGCGGCGAGCGGGTCGCGCTGCTCGGGCCCAACGGCGCCGGCAAGACCACCCTCGTCCTGCACCTCAACGGCATCCTCGGCGGGGGCGCGGGCACGGTGCGGGTGGCCGGGCTGCCCGTCGACAAGGGGCACATGGCGGAGATCCGGCGCAAGGTCGGCATCGTCTTCCAGGACCCCGACGACCAGTTGTTCATGCCCACGGTCCGCGAGGACGTCGCCTTCGGGCCGGCGGCGGCCGGGATGAAGGGGCCCGAACTGGAGGCCCGCGTCCACAAGGCGCTCTCCCTCGTCGGCATGGCCGAGTACGCGGAGCGGCCTCCGCACCATCTCTCCTTCGGGCAGCGGCGCCGGGTGGCTGTCGCCACGGTGCTCGCCATGGAGCCGGAGATCCTCGTCCTGGACGAGCCGTCCTCCAACCTCGATCCCGCGTCCCGGCGGGAGCTGGCGGACATTCTGCGGGCGCTGGACGTGACGGTCCTCATGGTCACGCATGACCTGCCGTACGCGCTCGAACTGTGTCCCCGGGCGCTCATCCTCAGTGACGGGGTCATCGCGGCGGACGGTTCCACCGCGGATCTCCTCACGGACGCGTCCCTCATGAACGCGCATCGCCTGGAACTCCCTTACGGCTTCGACCCCAAGTCGGTCATCACGTAACGCTTCATCGTGCGGCCGGTCCGGGGGCGGGCGGTGCCCCTTGGGGTTGTCCTTCACCTGCGGGTGGGTGGGGGCTGGTCGCGCAGTTCCCCGCGCCCCTGGGGAGTTCTCCAGCGGAGGCTGCTTGCAGCTGAGGTTGCGCAGTTCCCCGCGCCCCTGTCGGGGCCCGGGAGGAGGTGGCGACGTAGTCGCCCCTCCAGGGGCGCGGGGAACTGCGCGACCAGGCCCCACCGGGCCGCAGGTGACGGACAACCCGAGGGCCCCTTCAAGCGCCCCGCGCTGGAGGACTCGGAATCATCCGGAGCGCCGGCGTGTTGGAAACGCCGTGGATATCGCAGTGAACGGCACCGTAAGCCCTGGTTTCGAAGGCGTGATGACCGCTTTCGCCCGTAATTTCAATACTCAGGGCGAGCGCGGCGCCGCAATCGCCGTCTACCGGCACGGCCACCGGATCGTAGACCTGCACGCCGGGACGAGGGACGTCGACACCCCCGCCCCCTGGACCCAGGACACCGCCCAGATCCTGCGCTCCGCCACGAAGGGCATCGCCGCCACCGCCCTCCTCCTCCTGCACCAGCGCGGCGACCTGGACCTGACCGCCCCGGTCGGCACGTACTGGCCCGAGTTCAAGGCCCACGGCAAGGAGAACACCCGCGTACGGGACGTCCTCGCGCACCGCGCGGGCGTACCGTCCCTGGACCGCACCCTCACCCCCGCCGAGGCCGCCGACCACGCCCTCGCCGCCGCCGCGGTGGCCGCGCAGCCCCCTGCCTGGGAACCCGGCACCGCGCACGGCTACCACGCCCAGACGTTCAGCTGGCTCACCGGCGAACTCGTGCGCCGCGTCACCGGCCGTTCCCTCGGCGCGTTCGTCGCCGAGGAGATCGCCGCCCCGCTCGGCGCCGACCTGTGGATCGGGCTCCCCGCCGGCCAGGCCCACCGCGTGGGACGCGTCGGCCCCGTCGAGGCGCCCGCCGTGCCCGGCGCCCCGCGCTCGCGCCCCAAGCGGGCCATCGTCGAGGCGTACAGCGACCCCGCCTCGCAGACCCGCCGCGCCTTCGACACCATCACGCCCGCCCCCGACGAGAACGACCCCGCCTACCGCGCCGCCCAGCTCCCCGGTTCCAACGGCATCGGCACCGCCGACGGACTCGCCCGCCTCTACGCCTCCCTCATCGGCGAAGTCGACGGCGGGACGCGGCTGTTCACCCCGGAGACCGTCGAACTGGCCCGCGCCGAGGTCTCCGCGGGACCCGACCGCGTCCTGATCTCCCCGTCCCGCTTCGGCCTCGGCTACATGCTGCACGGCGTCGCGTCCCCGCTGCTCGGCCCCGGCTCCTTCGGCCACCCCGGACGCGGCGGCGCCCTCGGCTTCGCCGACCCGCAGACCGGCATCGCCTTCGGCTACGTCACCAACGGCATGCAGCGCGGTGTCACCGCCGACCCGCGCGCTCAGGCGCTGGTCAGGTCCGTACGGGAGGCGCTCGCGGCGGCCGGCGAGGGCCAGTAGGCGACGAGCAGCAGCAGCGCCGCCACCGGCACCAGATCCGGCCCGCCCAGCGGCGCCAGGGAGGCCGCCACCACCATCACGGGCGCCCGCACCGGCAGCACCCGCAGCACGGCCAGCCGCACCGCGAGCACGGCCTGCCCCACGAAGAACAGCAGCGGTCCGAACGAGTAGAACAGCGCCTGCGCGCCGGGCAACGAGCCGAACCTGTCGCTGAGTTCGGCCATCGCCGCGTGATCGGCGGCCATCATCCCCGCGCCGACGTCCACCGCGAACTGCACGGTCAGCGCCGCCGCCCCCGCCAGCGCGAGCGCCGCCCCGCCCACCGCCCACGGGTCGCGCCGCCCGTCCCGCGACGGCACCAGAGCCGCCAACCCCCGTACGAAGAAGCCGAGTCCGGCGAGGAAGCACAGATGGCCTGCCGTCCACGCGAGGCCGGGCCCGCGCTCCCCGTCGAGGCCGTCGAGTACGCGGATCAGCCCGTAGGCGCCGAAGAGGAGAGGTCCGAGGAGCAGCGTGCGCCGCGATGTCGTCATGCCGAGGATCCTGTCGCGCCGGGGCGGGCCCGGGCGATCCGGAATCACCCTGGCCCGGCCCGGAGAAGAAACGGCCCGCGCACTCAGGGATCACCCGGGGTCCGGGGCGGGTAGCGTCGGGGCATGGAGCGCTTCGAAGGACATGCCGCACTGGTCACCGGCGCGGGACGCGGCATCGGCGCCGCCGTCGCCCGCCGCCTCGCCGCCGAGGGCGCCCGCGTCCTCGTCACCGACATCGACGCCGGGGCGGCCGCCAAGTGCGCCGCGCACATCCGCGAACTGGGCGGCGAAGCGGCCGAGTTCACCTGTGACGTGGGCGACCGGGCACAGGTCGAGGCGGCGGTCGCGTACGCCGTGGACACGTTCGGCCGGCTCGACGTGCTCGTCAACAACGCCTACGGCTGTCACGCCGACGCCGAGCGCTTCGAGGACGAGGACGACGAGCTGTGGGCCCGCGACCTCGACCTCACCCTCACCAGCGCCTACCGCTGCGCCCGCGCCGCCCTGCCGCATCTGGTCGCCTCCGGGCGCGGGGCCGTCGTCACCATCGGCTCGGTCAACGGCCTCCAGGACTTCGGCAACCACGCCTACAGCGCCGCGAAGGCCGGCCTGATCTCCCTGACCCGCACCCTCGCGGGGCACGCGGGCCCGCGCGGCGTCCGCGTCAACCTCGTCGCCCCGGGCACGGTCCGCACCGGCGCGTGGACCGACATGGGCCGCGACCCGGACACCGTACGGGAGTTGTATCCGCTGGGGCGGATCGGGGAGCCCGAGGACATCGCGGCGGCGGTAGCGTTCCTGGCCTCAGCCGACGCGTGCTGGATCACCGGAGCGGTCCTCCCGGTGGACGGCGGAGTAACGGCGGTGAACACGTCCTTCAAAAACTCCCCGCCCGCCCAATCAAGCCCCTCCGGCGATTGAGGAGCGGGGCCCGGGGCGGAGCCCCGTGACGGAAGGACAATCACCGCCCGCGAACGAACCCGGGTTCACCCGAGCCGCCCCTCCCCGTCAGCCGCCGGCCAGCAGCATCTTGCGGACCACCGGGCCCGCCGAGTCGCCGCCGTGGCCGCCCTCCTGCACGACGGCCGCCGCCGCGAGGTCACCGCGCCAGGCCGTGAACCAGCCGTTCGGGTCCTTCTGCCCGTCGACCTCCGCCGAGCCGGTCTTCGCGCCCATGTCGGAGCCGAGCCCCGCCATCGGCTTCACGGCGGTGCCCGCGACGGCCGTGTAGTGCATCAGCTCCCGCAGGTCGGCGGCCGTCTTCGCGCTCATCTTGCGGGACGCCTTGGCGAGCGCCCGGTGATCGACGTCCGGCGAGACGAGATAGGGCTGGCGGAACGTGCCGGACTTCACGGTCGCCGCGACCGACGCCATGTTCAGCGGGTTCATCCGCACGCCGCCCTGCCCGATGAGCGACGCCGCCATCTGCGCCTGCGACTGCACGGGCACCGCGCCGTCGAAACTCGGCACGCCGATCGACCAGTTGTCGAGGCCGAGCCCGAACACCTGCTGCGCCTGCTTGGTCAGCGAGTCGTCGTGCAGCTTCGGCGCCTGACTGATGAAGGCCGTGTTGCACGACGCGGCGAAACTCGCCCGGAACCGGGCCTTCTTCAGCTCGAACTTCTTGTCGTTCTGGAACTTCCAGTGCCCGTACGTGAAGTACTTGGGGCACGGGTGCACCTTGTCGACCTCGGCGAGCCCCTTATCCAGGAGCAGGGACGACGTGATGACCTTCATCGTGGAGCCCGGCGCGAGCGAGCCCTGGAACGCGGTGTTGAACCCGGCGCCCGAGTTCGCCACGGCCAGGATCTCGCCGGTCGAGGGCCGCACCACGACCACCGACGCCTTCTTGCGCGAGGCGACCTGTTTCTCCGCCGCCGCTTGGAGCGAGCGGCTCAGCGTCGTCTTCACCGTGCCGGGGGTGCCCTCGGAGAGCGTGAGGAGCGTCTTGTCGGGCAGCGCGTTCTTCTTGCCGGAGTCCTTGCGGGCGACGCGCAGTTCGACGCCGGCGGTGCCGCCGGACTTCTTGCCGTACTTCTCGCGCAGCCCGTCGACGACCGTGCCGAGCGAGGGGAAGTCCTTCGTGCTGAGCGCGCCGCCGTCCCGGTCCACGGCCTTGACCGGCGGATCGCCCGCCTCGCCGGTGACCAGCCGGTCGCCGTCCCCGAGGTCGGGGTGGAGCACGGCGGGCCGCCAGCCCACCAGCACCTTCCCGTCGCTCGCCCGGCGCACGGCGGTCAGCGAGGAGTCGTACGCGAACGGCTTGCTCCGCCCCTTGTACGTCACCTTCGACGTGACCCGGAACGGCACCTTCGCGCCCGCCCGGGTGCCCGGCGCGAGCTTCACGTCCGTCAGATGCGCGTCCTTGCCGAGCGCGGTCAGTGCCGTACGGGCGTGGGAGGCGTCGTCGGTCGCGGCGGCGGCCCGGGCGACATCACCGGCCTGCCAGGCCGTCAGGAAGCGGTCCGCCGCCGTGCGGACCTCCTTCGCCGTCGGCGGGCCCGTGGCGATCCGGGGCTTGGCGTCGGCCGCCGCGGAGTCACCGCCCGCGCTGTCCATCAGGGCGTACGCCCCGATGCCGGCGCCGGCGACCGCGACGACGGCGGCCCCGCCGATCACCAGGGCGCGGGTGTTGCCGCGCTCGGGTGCGCGTCGCTTGCCTCGGGTGCCCAACGTGTTCCTCCGGAAGTTCAGCGGACGGTCAGCCTAAGCCCCGGGCCCGGGGCGGAGGGAAACCCGCCCACGCTCCTCGCGGGCGGCGTCCGCCATGAGGAAGAACGCGGAATCCGCCTTCCCGGTTTCGCCCGCGCGACGCGGATTCCCGCCGCCTGGTTTCGGCGGCGCCCGGTCAACTCCCGTACGGGACCTCGTACGGGACCTCGTACGGGCAGGCCGGACGGGTCACCGGGTGGCCGCGAGGACCGCGCGGACGACCGGGCCCGCCGCGTCGCCGCCGTGGCCGCCGCCCTCGACCGTCGCCGCGGCGGTCGCGTCCCCGCGATACCCGGTGAACCACGAGTTCGACACCGTCTGCCCGTCCACCTCCGCCGAGCCGGTCTTCGCGCCGAACTCCCCGGGCAGGCCCGCCATCGCGCGGGTCGCGGTGCCGATCGGGGAGGTCGCCGTCAGCCGCAGCATCTGGCGGAGTTGGCTCACCGTGCCCGCCGGCAGGCCCTTGGCGGTGGCGAGTTCGCGGTGGCCGAGCGCGGCGGGCACGACGACCGGCTGGCGGAACGTCCCGGTGATCGCGGTCGCCGTCACCGACGCCATGTTCAGCGGGTTCATCTGGACGTCGCCCTGGCCGATCATCCCGGCCGGGTCCTGCGAGTTGCCCGCCACCGGCACCGCGCCGTCCTTCGACGCGATGCCCGTCTTCCAGTCCTTGCCGAGCCCGAACCGCTCGGTCGCCTCGGCGGCGAAACGGTCCGCGCCGAGGTCGTCGGAGAGCTTGATGAACGCGGTGTTGCACGAACGCTGGAAGCTCTCCGACAGGGTCGCCTTCTCGTTCGGCCGCATGCCCGTGAGGTTGTGGAACGTCTGGCTGAGCGCCACCGCGGAGTCCGGGCAGGGCGCGGGCCCGGTCAGGGAGGTCACGCCGTTGTCGATGAGGGCCGCGGCCGTGACGATCTTCATCGTGGAGCCGGGGGCCTGCGCGCCCTCGAACGCCGCGTTGAACTGCCCGTACCCGTGGTTGGCGACCGCGAGGACCCCGCCCGTCGAGGGCCGTACCGCGACCATCGCCGCCTTCGGGAAGCGGGTCACCGCCCGCTCCGCCGCCGCCTGCGCCCCCGCGTCCAGCGTCGTACGGATCGTGCCGGGCCGGCCCTTCGCCAGCGTGAGCAGCGTCGTCGTGACGGGTTCCTCGCCCTCCGCGCCGCCCGCCCGCTCGATGTACGTCTCCACGCCCGGCTCGCCGCCCGCCTGGTCGCCGTAGCGCGCCCGTAACTGGTCCAGGACCGGGCCGAGCGAGGGGTACTTCTTCGCCGTGAGGACCGCGCCCGCGCCGTCCACGGCCTGGATGGGCGGGGCGGTGGCCTCCCCGGTGACGAGTTGGTCGCCGGTCCTCAGGCGCGGGTGCAGCACGGAGGGGCGCCAGCGGACGAGGGCGCGGCCGGTGGTGACGCCGCGCTCCACCGTCAGCGAGGAGTCGTAGGCCAGGGACTTGGTGTGCGCGCCCTTGGTGACGGTCGCCGTGACGTGGAACGGGACTGTGGCGCCCTTCGGCGGGCCCGCCTTGAGCACGGTGTGCGTGACGTGCGCCTGCTTGCGCCACTCCGTGAGCGCGGTCAGTGCGGCGTCCCGGTAGTTCGTGTGGTCCGCTGCTGCTACCGCGTCGCCCTTCGCCCAGGCGGCCAGGAACTCCCGCGAGGTCCGCTCGATCTCCTCGCGCGTCGGCGGACCCGAGCGGTGGGCTGGGGCGCCCTGTGTGCCGGTGCCGTTGCCGCTGCCTGATACGGCGGTCACGAGGTTGTACGCCCCGTATCCCGCGCCGCCCACCATCACCGCGAACACCCCGCCGACGACGGCGGTCTTGACCCCCATGCGCATACGCGCCCCTCCCCAAGTCGTACGGGAGTGACTGTAGGCACGGGTGGGGGGCGCTGCGGGGGGCGTTCCCGCGAAGGTGACCGAAGAGTGATCGTCCCTCTTTGACGGGTGGGGGGTAGTCGGCCGCCTTTCGGCCGGTGGGGGCTGGTCGCGCAGTTCCCCGCGCCCCTGGCGAGTTCTCCAAGCGGAGGCTGCTTGCAGCTGAGGTTGCGCAGTTCCCCGCGCCCCTATCGGGGCCCGGAGGAGGTGGCGACGTAGTCGCCCCTCCAGGGGCGCGGGGAACTGCGCGACCAGCCACGACGGAGCCGCACGTTAAGACCCGCCCGGCAAGACGGCCGTTTCAGGTGGCCCGCGCCTGAGACCGCACCCCGTCGGCTAGACCCACGTATCGAGCCACATCCGCGCCCGCCACTCGTCCATCGGAATCGCCGTCCCCGTATAGATCGGCCAGAAATAGATGAAGTTCCAGGTGATCAAGAGCACGAGCACGCCCGCTCCCACCGCCCCGGCGGCCCGCCGCCGTTCCGACGAGCCGGGGCGGCCGATGATCGCCCCGAGCAGCATCGCCACCGCCAGGCACAGGAACGGCGCGAGGACCACCGCGTAGAAGTAGAAGATCGTCCGCTCCTGGTACATGAACCAGGGCAGATAGCCGGCCGCGATCCCGCACGCGATGGCCCCGGCCCGCCAGTCGCGCCGGAAGAACCAGCGCCACAGCACGTACAGCACCGCGAAACAGCCCACCCACCACAGCATCGGCGTACCGAGCGCCAGCACCTCACGGGCGCACTTGTCGGCCGCGTCGGCGGGGCAGCCCTGACTTCCGGCGGACGGCGACTCGTAGAAGTAGGAGACGGGGCGCCCGTCGACCAGCCAGCTCCAGGGGTTGGACTGGTAGGTGTGCGGGGACGTCAGATGGGTGTTGAACTCCCAGACCTCGTGCTCGTAGTGCCACAGGCTGCGCACCCAGTCCGGCAGCCAGGTGAAGTGGCCGCCCTTGCCCGCGGTCGCCGCCCAGTCGCGGAAGTAGCCGCCGCGCCCGTCGGCGGGGGAGAGGATCCAGCCCAGCCACGACAGCACGTACGTACCGATCGCCACCGGCACCGTCGACAGGAACGCCCAGCCCAGGTCGCGGCGGATGACGGCGAGCCAGGGCCGGGGCGCGCCCGCGACGCGGCGCGAGCCGACGTCCCAGAGCACGGACAGCGTGGCGAACGCGGCGACGTAGATGAACCCGTTCCACTTCGTGCCGGCGGCGAGCCCCAGGCACACGCCCGCGAGCAGCCGCCACGGCCGCAGGCCGAGCCGCAGGTCCTGCCCCACGCCCGCGTCGGGACGCGGCACCCCGTCCGCGTCCACGGGCAGCGCCGCCGCGAGGCGTTCGCGCGTACGGTCGCGGTCCACGACCAGGCAGCCGAACGCGGCCACCACGAAGAACACCAGCACCGAGTCGAGCAGCGCGGTGCGGCTCATCACGAACGCCAGCCCGTCCACCGCGAGCAGCGCCCCCGCGAGGCACCCGAGGAACGTCGAGCGCAGCAGCCGCCGCCCGATCCGGCACACCAGCAGCACGCACAGCGTCCCGAGGACGGCCGTCATGAACCGCCAGCCGAACGGGTTGAAGCCGAACATCCACTCGCCGAGCCCGATGACGTACTTGCCGACGGGCGGGTGCACGACGTACGACGCGTCGTGCGGGATGGGCACGTGGCCGTCGCGCTGGAGGATCAGGTCGTTGGCGTTCTTCGCCCAGTCCGTCTCGTAGCCGTGGTGGATGATCGACCAGGCGTCCTTCGCGTAGTACGTCTCGTCGAATATCACCGCCTTCGGGCTGCCCAGGTGCCAGAACCGCAGCAGCCCCGCGACGAACGTGACGAGCAGCGGCCCCACCCAGCCGAGCGCCCGCGAGGCACGCGCGGCGGCGTCAGGGGCGAGCCCGAACGACGCCCACAGCCGCGACGACGGCTCGGGATACGGCGGCACGAGACGCGTCCGCACGTCCGCGCCGCCGGCCGGGGCCCGGTAGCCGAACCGGCGCAGGCCGCTCAGCCACGGCGACGGCTGCCGGGGACCTGGGCTCACCCGCTCGGGCGGAGCACTGGCCGGGGTCGGGTGGGACGACGACGCGGTACTGGTCACCGCGCCATCGTAGGGAACCGCGCTGTGCGAGTCCCGTGTACGGGTCGGCCCGGCCGGAGCGGCGGCGCGTGCCTGCGAGGATGGAGGCGTGACAGCAACCGCAGACTCCCCCGGAACGCTCGTCCTCGCGGGCACCCCGATCGGCTCCGTCGCGGACGCGCCGCCGCGCCTCGCCGAGGAACTGGCCGGCGCCGACGTGATCGCCGCCGAGGACACCCGCCGCATGAAGCGGCTCACGCAGGCGCTCGGCGTGCAGGTCGGCGGGCGTGTCGTGTCGTACTTCGAGGGCAACGAGAGCGCCCGTACGCCCGAGCTGGTCGAGGCGCTGGCGGGCGGGGCGCGGGTGCTGCTGGTCACCGACGCGGGCATGCCCTCGGTCTCCGACCCCGGCTACCGGCTGGTCGCCGCGGCCGTCGAGCGGGACATCAAGGTGACGGCCGTCCCCGGACCGTCGGCGGTGCTGACCGCGCTCGCCCTGTCGGGGCTGCCCGTGGACCGGTTCTGCTTCGAGGGGTTCCTGCCGCGCAAGGCGGGCGAGCGGCTCGGCCGGCTCCGCGAGGTCGAGGGCGAGCGCCGCACTCTCGTCTACTTCGAGGCCCCGCACCGCCTCGACGACACGCTCGCCGCGATGGCCGAGGTCTTCGGCGCCGACCGGCGGGCCGCCGTGTGCCGCGAGCTGACCAAGACGTACGAGGAGGTCAAGCGCGGTCCGCTCGGCGATCTCGCGGCCTGGGCCGCCGAGGGCGTACGCGGCGAGATCACCGTCGTCGTGGAGGGCGCCCCGGAGAAGTCCGCCGCCGAAGTCACCCCCGCTGAGCTGGTACGACGCGTCCAGGTGCGGGAGGAGGCGGGGGAGCGGCGCAAGGAGGCCATCGCCGCCGTCGCGCAGGAGGCCGGGCTACCCAAGCGCGAGGTCTTCGATGCGGTCGTCGCGGCAAAGAACGCGGATCGCACAGCCCCATAGAGGCGCAAAGTACTACCCTGAAAGCAAAGCGAAGACCGGCCATCGGGCCTGTTCAGGAACAGAAAAGTCAAAACGACTCCAATACTCGACAGGTCTTTTGCGCTCGGCCCTGCGGAGGCGTCCACTGGTTGCAGGGACGCACCCGTCCCGACGCTGCCCCCGGGCAGCGCTTGTCCAGCGGACAAGAGGAGCAGGCATGAGCGAGTTCGCAGTCTCCAAGGCGGCCCATACGGCCACGACACCCGGTGCCGAGACGCCCCCCGTACCCGACCGCGGCGCGGCGACCTCCATCGCCCACGAGTCGTACTCCTTCGCGTGCATGCGCTGCGGGCACGGCTGGGAGCAGGCGTACGAGATCGAGCACCACGTCGACGGGGACGGCGCGGAGTTCGTGATGTACGTGGCCGACGGGGAGCGCGTCCCCTCGCCCCTGACCAGGCCGACCTGTCTCAACTGCGGCGGACACGTCGTACGGATCATGCGGGCGGGCACCGTCTCGTCCGTGATGGACGTCCTGCACCGCCACCACACCCCGCCGGCCGGACCCGTCGAGGCCCCCGACCCGGCGGCCGCCCAGCGGCGCCCCGCGCACCACTGGCACCTGTCCGACCTGCTGCACCCCTTCAGCCACCACCACCGCGACGGCGGCGGACCCCGGGCGCCGCGCGGACCGGCCGCTCCGTAGGTTCGTAGGATCGGGGCCATGAGCCCCAAGGACGTCACCCCGCCGCCCCTGCCCGCGCCGCTCGCGGTCGAGGTCGCCGACTCGCACACCCACCTGGACATGCAGGAGGGCACCGTCGAGGAGGCGCTCGCCAAGGCGGCGTCGGTGGGGGTGACGACCCTCGTGCAGGTCGGCTGCGACCTCGCCGGGTCCCGCTGGGCCGCCGAGACGGCCCGCGCCCACGCCCGGATCCACGCCACGGTCGCCCTGCACCCCAACGAGGCGCCCCGCATCGTCCACGGCGACCCCGACGGCTGGTCACGCCAGGGCGCCCGGCAGCCCCTCGGCGACGCGGGGCTCGACGACGCGCTCAGCGAGATCGACCGGCTCGCCGCCCTGCCCGAGGTCCTCGGCGTCGGCGAGACCGGCCTCGACCACTTCCGTACGGGTCCCGAAGGCAAGGACGCGCAGGAGAAGTCGTTCCGCGCGCACATCGAGATCGCCAAACGCCACGGCAAGACCCTCGTCATCCACGACCGCGACGCCCACGCCGACGTGCTGCGCGTCCTCAAGGAGGAGGGCGCGCCCGAACGGACCGTCTTCCACTGCTACTCCGGCGACGCCGACATGGCCCGCGAGTGCGCCCGCCACGGCTACTTCATGTCCTTCGCCGGGAACGTCACCTTCAAGAACGCCCAGCCGCTGCGCGACGCCCTCGCCGTCGCCCCCGCCGACCTGGTCCTCGTCGAGACGGACGCCCCGTTCCTGACGCCGGCGCCGTACCGCGGCCGGCCCAACGCCCCGTATCTCATTCCGGTCACGCTGCGCGCGATGGCTGCCGTGCGCGGGGCCGACGAGGACACGTTCGCCGCGGCCGTCGCCGCCAACACCGCCCGCGCTTTCGGCTACTGACGGCGCCCGCGCGGGCAGCGCCGGACGCGCGCCGCCCGCGACACCGCGTAGTCGCGCTGCTTTGGAGAGTGACGACCGCTCCGCTAGGTTCTGCTCGCCCGCTCCGCCCCCACCCGGGTGCGGATCCCTGGAGCGCCCTGGAGCGTCGTCGTGAGCAACTCGCCGTACGACACGTACGAGACGTACGAGGACACGTCCGCCGCGTCCGCCGCGTCCGCGTCCGCCGCCGGCGGGGAGGCGTACCTGTACCCCGGCCCGGGCGCCTACGGCGAGGACTCGTACGGGGCGGACTCCTACGGGACGGACTCCTACGGGACGGACGCCAGCCCCGCGCCTTCGTACCCGTACGAGCCGACGTACGCGGTGCCCTACGACGACCCCTACGAGGAGGCCAGGCTCCGGGTCGCCGCCGCGCCCACCGAGCCGATGCTGCCCCGCCAGCACCCCGCGCCCGCGCCCGCGCACGCCTCCGCCCCCACCCCGGCACCGCCGCCCGGCCGTGCCGCCGCCCGCCGTGCCGCCCGCCGCCGGCGAGGGGAGCAGCGGCCCGAGGCGCTGCGCAGGCTGCTGCCGCAGGCGCTGGTCGTCGCGTTCCTCGCGGGCGGCACCTCCGCGTTCCTCGGCAACGACAAGGCCGTCCACCTCACCGTCGACGGCAAGGAACGCACCCTGCACACCTTCGCCGGGGACGTCTCCGAACTCCTCGCCGACGAAGGCGTCCACGTCGGCGCCCACGACGTCGTCGCGCCCGCCGCCGGCACCGACCTCTCCAGCGGCGACGAGGTCGCCGTCCGCTACGGCAGACCCGTCCGCCTTACCCTCGACGGGCAGCGCCGCGAGGTGTGGACCACCGAACGCACCGTCGAGGGCGCCCTGCGCCAGCTCGGCGTCCGCGCCGAGGGCGCCTACCTCTCCGCGTCCCGCTCGCTGCCCATCGGACGGCACGGCCTCGACCTCGACGTCCGCACCGAACGCAGCGTCACGATCATGGCCGACGGGCGCCGCCGCACCCTCCGCACCAACGCGGCGACCGTCCGCGAGGCCGTCGCCCAGGCCGGGATCACCCTGCACGGCCAGGACACCACCTCCGTCCCCGCCGACAGCTTCCCGCGCGACGGCCAGACCGTCACCGTGATGCGCGTGACCGGCTCCAAGGAGGTCCGCGAGGAGGCACTGCCGTACGCCACCGAACGCACCGAGGACCCCACCCTCCTCAAGGGTACCGAGATCGTCACCCGCGCCGGCGAGCCCGGCCTGCGCCGCGTCACCTACCTCGTGCGTTCCGTCAACGGCGTCAGACAGAAGCCGCGCCGCGTCAAGGCCGAGACCGTGCGCGAGCCGCGCGCCCAGCTCGTCCGTGTCGGCACCAAGGCCGCGCCCGCCGCCGTGGCCGGCGCCGGCTCCCTGAACTGGTCCTCGCTCGCCGCCTGCGAGTCCGGCGGCCGCCCCGCCGCCACCGACGCCAGCGGCACCTACGGCGGCCTCTACCAGTTCGACACCCGCACCTGGCAGAGCCTCGGCGGCACCGGCCGCCCCCAGGACGCGCCCGCCGCCGAACAGACGTACCGCGCGAAGAAGCTGTACGTACGCCGCGGCACCAGCCCCTGGCCCCACTGCGGCCCCCGCCTCAACGGCTGACATCGCGCCCGCCGGGCGCGGCTACCCTTGAACGGTGAGCACCCCTGACCCGCAAGGCCCCCTCCTGGGCGCCGCAGACATCCGCGAACTGGCCGCCGCACTCGGCGTACGCCCCACCAAGCAGCGCGGCCAGAACTTCGTCATCGACGCCAACACCGTGCGCCGCATCGTGCGCACCGCGGAGGTCACGGCGGACGACGTGGTCGTCGAGGTCGGACCGGGCCTCGGCTCGCTCACCCTCGCGCTGCTCGAAGAGGCGCGGCACGTCACCGCCGTAGAGATCGACGACGTACTCGCCGCCGCGCTGCCCGCCACGATCGCCGCCAGGCTCCCCGCCAAGAAGGACGCGTTCGACCTGGTCAACTGCGATGCCATGCAGGTGACCGAGCTGCCGGGCCCGGCGCCGACCGCGCTCGTCGCCAACCTGCCCTACAACGTCGCGGTGCCCGTCCTGCTGCACATGCTCGACACGTTCCCCACCATCGAGCGCACCCTCGTCATGGTGCAGGCCGAGGTCGCCGACCGGCTCGCCGCGGGCCCCGGCTCCCGCGTCTACGGCGTGCCCTCCGTCAAGGCCAACTGGTACGCCGACGTCAAGCGCGCCGGCTCCATCGGCCGCAACGTCTTCTGGCCCGCTCCCAACGTCGACAGCGGCCTCGTCGCCCTCGTCCGGCGCGCCGAGCCCCTCGCCACGACCGCCACCAAGGAGCAGGTCTTCGCCGTCGTCGACGCGGCCTTCGCCCAGCGCCGCAAGACGCTGCGCGCCGCGCTCGCCGGATGGGCCGGGTCTGCCGCCGCCGCCGAGGCCGCCCTCGTCGCCGCCGGGGTCTCCCCGCAGGCGCGCGGGGAGGCGCTGACGGTGCACGAGTTCGCACGGATCGCCGAGGCGGGCGAGGCCGCCCGCGCGGGGGAGGACCAGCAGAAGTGAGCGTGACCGTACGCGTCCCCGCCAAGGTCAACGTGCAGCTCGCCGTGGGCGGGCCGCGCCCCGACGGCTTCCACGACCTCGCCAACGTCTTCCTCGCCGTCGGCCTCTACGACGAGGTCACCGCCGCGCCCGCCGACACCCTCCGCGTCACCTGCGAGGGCCCCGGCAGCGACCAGGTGCCCCTCGACCGCACCAACCTCGCCGCCCGCGCCGCGCTCGCCCTCGCCGGGCGGTACGGGATCGAGCCCGACGTCCATCTCCACATCGTCAAGGACATCCCCGTCGCCGGCGGCATGGCGGGCGGTTCCGCCGACGCGGCCGGTGCGCTTGTCGCGTGCGACGCCCTGTGGGGTACGGGGGCCTCGCGCGCCGAACTCCTCGACATCTGCGCCGAGCTGGGCAGTGACGTGCCGTTCAGCCTGGTCGGCGGGGCGGCGCTCGGCACCGGGCGGGGCGAGAAGCTCCAGGAGCTTGAGGTGGGCGGCACGTTCTGGTGGGTGTTCGCCGTCGCCGACGGGGGGCTCTCCACGCCTGACGTCTACCGTGAGTTCGACCGGCTGCGGCCCGACGCGCCCGCGCCCGTCGCCTCGCCGGCGCTCCTCGACGCCCTGCGCGCCGGGGACACCCGCGCCCTCGCGGCCCATGTCTCCAACGACCTTCAGCCGGCCGCGCTCTCCCTCTTCCCCTCGCTGCGGCGCACGCTCGACGTGGGGCTCGAGGCGGGGGCGCCGGCCGCGCTCGTCTCCGGGTCCGGGCCCACGACGGCGTTCCTCGCGCCCGATGCCGAGACGGCCACGAAGATCGCCGAGACCCTGACATCAAGGTCCCCGTGCCGCACGGCCCGGGTGGCCCCATCCCCAGCCCCGGGCGCCCACGTCACGTCCCGCTGACGCGCCCAGGAAACGCAGCCCCTCCAGGGGCGCGGGGAACTGCGCGCCCAGCCACAGCGCATCCGGCACTCTGGGGCGCTGCCCCAGGCCCCGCTCCTCAATCGCCGGAGGGGCTGGAAGTCGGCGCTGAGCCCAGCCACCAGGCCGGGACCGAGGGAGCCGACGCTGAGGTCAGCCCCTCCAGGGGCGCGGGGAACTGCGCGCCCAGCCACATCGCATCCGGCACTCTGGGGCGCTGCCCCAGGCCCCGCTCCTCAATCGCCGGAGGGGCTGGGTGTTGGCGCTGAGGCCAGCCCACCAGGCCGGGGCCGAGGGAGCCGACGCTGAGGTCAGCCCCGTCAGGGGCGCGGGGAACTGCGCGCTCAGCCACATCGCACCCGGCACTCTGGGGCTCCGCCCCAGCCCCCGCTCCTCAAGCGCCGGAGGGGCTGGGTGTTGGCGCTCAGCCCAGCCGCCAGGGCAGGGACCTGCGAGCCGGCGCTGAGGCCAGCTCCGCCGAGGGCACGAGGGGACCGGGAACGCCCCCCGGGGCCACCGTGGCGGCGGGAAGGCGTGGACCCCGACTACGCTAGAACGTCGGCCCAAGGAGCGGAGCGCAATGGCAGTCAATCTGGTCAACGTCGAGAACGTCTCGAAGGTCTACGGCACCCGTGCCCTCCTCGACGGCGTCTCCCTCGGCGTACAGGAAGGCGACCGGATCGGTGTCGTAGGCCGCAACGGCGACGGCAAGACCACCCTCATCCGGATGCTCGCCAAGCTGGAGGACGCCGACACCGGCCGCGTCACGCACAACGGCGGCCTGCGCCTCGGCGTACTGACGCAGCACGACTCCCTCGACCCGGAGGCGACCGTACGCCACGAGGTGATCGGGGACCTCGCGGACCACGAGTGGGCGGGCAGCGCCAAGATCAGGGACGTGCTGACGGGCCTGTTCGGCGGCCTGGACCTGCCCGGTTTCCCGCAGGGCCTGGACACGGTCATCGGCCCGCTCTCCGGCGGCGAGCGCCGCCGTATCGCGCTCGCCAAGCTGCTCATCGCCGAGCAGGACCTGATCGTCCTGGACGAGCCGACGAACCACCTCGACGTCGAGGGCATCGCCTGGCTCGCCGCCCACCTGCGGGCCCGCCGCTCCGCGCTGGTGTGCGTCACCCACGACCGCTGGTTCCTCGACCAGGTCTGCACCCGCATGTGGGACGTGCAGAAGGGCGACGTGTACGAGTACGAGGGCGGCTACTCGGACTACGTCTTCGCCCGCGCCGAGCGCGAGCGCATCGCGGCGACCGAGGAGGCCAAGCGCCAGAACCTCGTCCGCAAGGAGCTGGCCTGGCTGCGCCGCGGCGCCCCCGCCCGCACCTCCAAGCCCCGCTTCCGCATCGAGGCGGCGAACGCGCTGATCGAGGACGTCCCGCCGCCCCGCGACACCAGCGAGCTGATGCGGTTCGCCAACGCCCGCCTGGGCAAGACGGTCTTCGACGTGGAGGACGTGAGCATCCAGGCCGGACCGAAGCTGCTGCTCAAGCATCTGACCTGGCAGCTCGGCCCCGGCGACCGCGTCGGCCTCGTCGGCGTGAACGGCGCGGGCAAGACCTCCCTGCTGCGCGCCCTCGCGGACGCGGCCCGCTCCCAGGGCGACATCCAGCCCGCCGCCGGACGCATCGTCGTGGGCAAGACCGTACGGCTCGCGTACTTGTCGCAGGATGTGACGGAGCTGCCCGCGAGCCTGCGCGTCCTGGAGGCCGTGCAGCAGGTCCGCGACCGCGTCGACCTCGGCAAGGGCCGTGAGATGACCGCGGGCCAGCTCTGCGAGCAGTTCGGGTTCACGAAGGAGAAGCAGTGGACGCCCGTCGGCGACCTGTCCGGCGGTGAGCGCCGCCGCCTGCAACTGCTGCGCCTGCTCATGGACGAGCCGAACGTGCTGTTCCTCGACGAGCCGACCAACGACCTGGACATCGAGACCCTGACCCAGCTGGAGGACCTGCTCGACGGCTGGCCCGGCTCGATGGTCGTCATCTCCCACGACCGGTTCTTCCTGGAGCGCACGACCGACAGGACGTTCGCGCTGCTCGGCGACGCCACGCTGCGGATGCTGCCGCGCGGTATCGACGAGTACCTGGAGCGCAGGCAGCGGATGATCGACGCCGCCGCGCCCGCGCCCGCCCCGGCCGCCCCCGAGCCGAAGGCCGGCCCTTCGGCGGCGGACGCCCGGGCCGCGAAGAAGGAGCTGCAGAAGATCGAGCGGCAGCTCGACAAGATCACCGACAAGGAGGCGAAGCTGCACACGCGGATCGCCGACAACGCCACGGACTTCGAGAAGGTGGCGAAACTCGACGCGGAGCTGCGCGAACTGTCGGGGGAGCGCGAGGAGTTGGAGATGCGCTGGCTGGAGCTGGCCGAGGACGCCTGAGCCGCGCCGGCCGGGGGTGGCCGGGGCGCGATGCGTGAAGGGCCCGTGGAAGGCGCGTAACAGACGCATCACGGGCCCATCGTGCCTTGGGAACAGGGGGCGCTCGGGCCGGTTGCGGTGCCGTACCGGGTGATAGAAAGGGCGACTGAGTACGGCCCGAGAACGTCCGGAAATCACCCAGGCGTGCCGGTACATCAGCAGTGAAGAGGGGGGAGCGCTGATGACTCAGCCGCCCAGCCAGCCGCCGTCCGGCGGTTTCGGAGCGCCGCAGGATCCGCAGACACCACCGGATGCGAACAGACCGCCCACGCCGCCCGCGGCACCGCCGCAGCCCGGCTACGGCTACCCGCACCAGCAGCCCCAGCAGCACCAGCAGCCGCCCCAGCCGCAGCAGCAGCCCGGCCCGTACGGTCAGCAGCCGCCGCAGCCGGGCCCGTACGCCCAGCAGCCAGGCCCCTACGGACAGCCGCAGCAGCCCGGTCCCTACGGACAGCAGCCGCAGGGCCCGTACGCGCAGCAGCCGGGGCCCTACGGCCAGGCGCCGCAGTACGGCTACCCGCCCCAGCAGCCCGGCGCACCCGTGCCGCCGGCCGGCGGCCCCGGCGGACCCGGCAAGATCAAGGGCAGGACGTGGGCGATCGCCGCGGGGGCGGTCGCGCTCCTGCTGGTCGCCGGCGGAGTCGTGTACGCGGTGGTCGGCGGCGGCGGCGACAAGAACGACCAGGCCGGCAAGGACGGGAAGCCGAAGGCGTCCGCGTCGGCGTCCACGCCGATCGACCCGGGCGACGGGCAGGGCGACGGACACGCGGGCCAGGACGACCTGAACGCGGGCCGCAAGGACGGCGAGGCCAAGGTCCTCTGGTACAAGACCGCCCCCAAGGTCCCGGGCAACGGGGCGGACGCCCCCGGCCAGTGGATCACCGGCAAGGTCGCCGTCAAGGCCGCCTACCGCGAGGTCCTCGGCTACGACGTGAGCGACGGCGGGATCAGCTGGCCGGCCGTGGAGCTGCCGCAGAAGATCTGCGCCGTCACCAAGAAGGCGTCCGAGGCGGGCAAGATCGCCGTCGCGTACATGAGCGGCCCCGGCGAACACGCCAACTGCAACCAGGTCCAGGAGATCGACCTCGCCACCGGCAAGAAGGGCTGGACGGCGAAGATCCCCGAGCGCGAGGACAAGAACGACTTCTTCGACGGCACGGGCTCCAGCATCGGCCTGTCCTACGTCGGCTCCGACACCCTCATGGTCGGCCGCCAGATGTCCGGCATCGGGCTCGACGCGAAGACCGGCCGGAAGAAGAAGTTCGCCGTCGAGGAGTACGGCAGCAACTGCTTCCCGAAGGCGTACACCGGCGACCGCTCCACGCTGCTCTCGGTGGCGTCCTGCGGCGCGGGCGGCGACAACCCGCACCAGGAGCTGCGCCGGCTCGACCCGGACACGGGCAAGACGCTGTGGACGCACAAGCTCGCCAAGGACTGGCAGATCGGCAGCGTCTACTCCGTCAACCCGCTCGTGGTCTACAGCTCCAACGAGGACAAGAAGAAGTACAACATCGCCGTGTTCAAGGGCGACTCCGGCGAGGTCCAGGCCGAGGTCGGCGTGGACGGCCTCGACACCAAGTGCGGCGGCGGCGCGTTCTCCTTCCTGTCGGGCGACATCAGCGGCTGCCAGGGCGTGGCGACGGACGCCTCCACCCTGTACATGCCGACGCAGGGCCGCACCGGCGGGGCGAACGAGGTCGTGGCGATCAGCCTCACCAGCGGCAAGGAGCGCTGGCGCGCGAAGTCGCCCGCCGAGCAGTCGATGCTCCCGGTCAAGGTCGAGAACGGCGCGGTCATCACGTACATGCAGGCGTCGTACGGGGGTGCCGCGGGCCGTGTCCTGTCGATCCCGGTGAACGGGCCGCACACGCCGAAGACGCTGCTGAAGAACCCGGCGGGCACCGCTGCCATCGAGAGCGGCTTCTTCTCCAAGGCGTTCGACTACGTGGACGGGCGGTTCTTCCTCTCCGCCACGAATCTGTCCGGCACCGTCAAGGGCCAGCAGAAGCTCATGCTCGCGTACGGCGACTGAGGCCACCGCCGACCGACGTCACGCGCAGCGCACCGCATCCTTCATGCGCACCGCACCCCACCCGTCCCCGAATCACCCATGCCCGAGGTACCCACGTCATGACGCAGCCGCCTCCGCCGCCGCCGAACGAGCCGCCCAGCGACCCGTTCAAGAAGCAGCCGCCCGCTCCTCCCGAGGACCAGCGCCCGCCCGAGGACCAGCCCCAGCCGGGCCAGTCCCAGCCGGGCCAGTCTCAGCCGGGCCAGCCCGCTCAGCCGCCCGCCCCGCCCGCCGGTGGCTTCGGCGCGCCCACCGAGCCGCCGCCGGGCGGCTTCGGCGCCCCGACCCCGCCGCCGCCCGCCCCGCCGCAGGGCGCGGGCCCCGGCTACGGCTACCCGCAGGCCCCGCCCGCCCCGCCCGCGCAGGGCTACGGCTACCCGGGCCAGCAGCCGCCCGCGCAGCCGCCCGCCGCGCCCTACGGGCAGCAACAGCCCTACCCGCCGCAGCAGTTCGGCCAGCAGCCCTACCCGCAGCAGCCGCAGTACGGCTACCCGCAGCCGCCCACCGCGCCGATGCAGGCCGCGGGCCCCGGCGGCGGCAAGAAGCCCTCGCCGGTCGTGTGGATCATCACGGCCGCGGTCGTCGTCATCGCCCTCATCGTCGGCGGCGGCATCTACTACGCGACCTCCGGCGACGGCAAGGACGACTCCAAGAACTCGGCCGACGGCACCGGCGGCAAGGGCGGCGACGGCAAGGGCGACGCCCCCGGCGGCAGCGCCGGCGACGAGAAGGCGCCCGCGAATCCGGACGCCAAGATCGCCTTCCAGCTCCCCGCGCCGAAGGTCGCCAAGGACGCCGTGTGGAGCGTCAAGGGCTCCTGGCTCACCGACTCGGTGTACGTCAAGGCCGGCCTGAACGAGCTGGTCGGTTACGACCCCGACAACGGCACCAAGAAGTGGAACCTGCCGCTGCCCGGCCAGACCTGCGGCTCCTCGCCCGAGGTCACGCAGGACGGTCTGACGGCCGTGCTCTCCGAGGCCGGCAAGCGCAAGAAGGACAAGGACTACTTCAAGTGCACCGAGATCACGGTGTTCGACGTCAACACCGGTAAGAAGGTGTGGTCGGACAGCGTGAAGGCCGGCTCCGAGAAGATCGCCTTCAGCGAGCTGTCCATCACCGGCACCACCCTCGCGGTCGGCGGCGGCTACGACGGCGGCGCCGCGTTCGACATCAAGTCCGGCAAGTCGCTGTGGAAGCCGCAGCAGGGCTCCTGCGAGGACGTCGGCTACGCGGGCGGCGAGCAGCTCGTGGCCGTACGCAAGTGCGGTGACTTCCAGCAGGAGACGTACGAGGTCCAGACCCTCGACCCGGCGACCGGCAAGCCGAAGTGGTCCTACAAGGTCCCCGGCGCCCCCGGCAGCGTCAACCTGCTCTCCGTGTTCTCCACCAAGCCCGTCACCTTCGGTGTCGCGGTCGGCGAGGAGGTCAAGTACTCGGACGGCTACGCGCTCGACGAGAGCGGCAAGCTGCGCGCGAAGATCTCCCTGGAGCCGGACAAGTACGAGATCGACTGCCAGGTCGGCGAGGTGCACGGCTGCAAGGGTGTCGTCGTCGGCAACGACCGCCTCTACCTGGCCTCCAAGGAGCACGAGGGCAGCGGCACCAGCCGGACCAACGAGATCGTGTCGTACTCGCTGGCCGACGGGAAGCTCACCGGTGACCGCGCGGACGCCGGCGGCGACTACACGATCATGCCGATCCGTATGGACGGCGGGAACATCCTCGCGTACAAGGACGGCCCCTACGACAAGGGCGCGCAGATCGTCACCGTCGACGCCAAGAGCCTCAAGCAGACCAGGCTCCTGGAGACGCCGTCCACGCAGACCGTGCGCAGCTCCCTGAGCCGGATGGTCCCGCACTCCTCGGAGCTGCTGTACGGCAATGGGCGCCTGTTCATGGGCAAGGAGCTCGTCAGCCCGCCGTACTCGGCGGACGACAAGCAGCTCGCGGCGCTCGGCTTCACCACCAAGTAGCCGCGCCGCACGGCCACTTCGACGGCCCCGCCCTCCTCGTGGGGGCGGGGCCGCCGTCGTCCGGGGCGGCGCGCACTACGCCGTCGCCGGGGCCCTCGCCCCCGGATTCCGGCGATTTCAGCATTGCGGGCCGCATCTGCGCGGTAGGGGGCGCGCTCCGTCGAACAAGCGTGTAGCTTCCGGTGGATGACAGGGGGCGGGGAGTCGGGGGGCTCGCCCGTCCTGCCGGGGGAGCGGACTGGGGGGGTTGGCCCGATGGGAGTGCGGCTGATGGTGGTCGACGACCACCGACTGCTCGCCGAGGCGCTGGCCTCGGCCCTCAAACTGCGCGGCCACCGCGTCCTCGCCGCCGCCGCGCCCACCGCGGGCGCCGCCGAACTCGTCATCGCCCGGGCGCCCGAGGTCTGCCTCTTCGGCACGGCGGCTCCGGCCGAGCCGGGCACCTTCGACCCCATCGTCCGCGTCAAGCGGGAGCGCCCGCAGGTGGCGATGCTCGTCCTCGGCCCGGTGCCCTCACCGCGCGGCATCGCGGCGGCCTTCGCGGCCGGTGCCTGCGGGTACGTACGTCATGACGAGCGCATCGAAGGGGTGGAGCGGGCGCTGATGAAGGCGCGGGCCGGGGAGGCGGCGGTGGCGCCCGCGCTGCTCCAGGGGGCGTTCGGCGAACTGCTCAACCCCGCCGCCCAGCCCGACGACGAGGGGCAGCGCCTGCTCGATCTGCTCACGCCGCGCGAGGTGGAGGTCCTGGTGCGGGTCGCGGAGGGCGAGGACACCCGGGTCATCGCGGCCGGCATGGGCATCGCGCCCTCCACGGCCCGCACCCATGTGCAGCGCGTCCTGATGAAGCTCGGCGTCGGCTCCCGCCTGGAGGCCGCCGCCCTCGCCGCCCGCACGGGCCTGCTGGACCGCGCCCCCCGCCCTGAGCTATAGTTGATCTTGCGCCCGCCGCTTCAACAGGCAGCGGATGGCGATGCGTTGGTGGTCCAAGGAAAGACGCCCCGCTTCCTGCGGGGAAATGCAGGTGCAAGGCCTGCCCAGCGCTCCACAAAAAAGACCCGCCCCGTCCCGACGGTGCGGGTCTTCTTGCGTTCCCCAGCCCGTTTCCGCTCTCCGTGACGCACACGTTCGCAGAACGAACGCGGCTTCCCCTCGTTGATCCGTCCGGAACCACGAAGGGGGGAACCTGTGGTCAGCTCACCACACGAGACGATGCACCACTTCTTCCGCAAGGAAACGGCCATGATGGTGCGCAACTTCCAGCGCCTGTTCCATGTGCCGTTTCCCGAGGCCCGCGACATCGCCGTCCTCAACACCGATCTCACCGAGATCACACCGGTCGAGCGCCGCGTGGACACGCTGATGCGCGTGGACACCGACGAGGGCAACTATCTCTTCGCGTACGAGTCGCAGGGCAAGCGTGACGACTCCAAGCGCGGGAGCTGGGCCTACTACCTGGCGTATCTGTACGCGAAGTACGGGATCGAGCCGGTGCTGATCGTCCTGACGCAGAGCCGTGCCACGGCGCGTTGGGCGGCGCGCCCGATCCGGCTCGGGCTGACGCGGTGGCCGTCGCTGACCGTCCGCCCGCTGGTCCTCGGGCCGGACAACGTCCCGAGGATCACCGACGAGAAGCAGGCGATGGAGGACCCGTCGCTCGCGGCGTTCTCCGCGATCGTCCATGGCAGGGGCGCGGACGCCGCTGCGATACTGGAACCGCTCGCAGCCGCCTTGAGGACCATCGAGAGCGACAGCGCGGGAATGCTCGCGCAGTTCGTCGACACCGGCCTGGTCAACTCCCAGGCGAAGGAGATCTGGAGGGACCTGATGTCACAGGTGAGCTATTTCTTCCGGCACCCCGTCGCGGAGAAGGTGCGGGAAGAGGGGCGGGAGGAAGGCCGGGCGCAGGCTCAGGCCGAGATGACGCTGCGGATCCTGGAGTGGCGGGGGCTGAGCGTGCCCGAGGCGGTCCGGACGCGGGTTCTCGCCTGTGGGGATGCCGCGCAGCTCACCGCCTGGGCCGAGCGGGCGGTGCACGTGATGGACGCGGCCGACCTCTTCGGGGAGTGAGGGAAGGGGCGGGGACCGGCGCCGGTCCCCGCCCCTTCGGCAGCGCGGGCTACTTCTCCGCGTCCTCCCCGGACGGGGGCGGTGGGGTTATCGGGCGGAGTTTGAGCCAGGTGAGGAAGAAGAGGCCGAGGGCGAGCATGCCGAGGCCCGTCCAGAGGTTGATGTTGATGTGCTCGGCCTTCTTCAGGTCCGCGTCGGAGGCCATCAGGCCGGCGATGGTGACCATGACGCCGTAGAGGACGAACAGGCCGCCGATGATGCGGCGGATGTCGAAGAGACGGGCCGCTGTCGCCGACTTGGCTTCCAGCTCGGAGACTTCGTTCTGGAGTTCGGACATGGGAGTTCGCGCCTCCGATCAGAGGGAGTAGGGCAGGTAGCACAGGGTGGCGAGGACGATGGCGCCCCAGCCGAGCAGCGCCGGCTTGCGGTACCAGGCGTCGTCGCCCTCGGCGGCGGGCTCGTCCATGCCGGGGGAGGCCGTGCCGTAGACGAGGCCCGCGAGTTCCGCCTCGGGCTTCGGGGCGGTGAACAGCGTGACCGCCACCATGACGACCGCGCCCGCGACGAAGCCGACGATCGCGGAGACGAAGTTGGCGCCCTGGTCGGTGGGGATGTCGATGACGCCCTGCTTGTAGATCCAGAAGTAGTTGACCATCGCCGCGGTCGTGCCGGCGAGCAGGCCCCACACGCCCGACTTCATCGAGGCGCGCTTCCAGAACATGCCGATGATGAAGACGACGAACATCGGGACGTTGAAGAAGGAGAACAGCGTCTGGAGGTAGCCCATGATGTTCGAGAAGGACGACGCGATGAACGCCGTACCGACCGAGGCGACGACCCCGATGGCCGTGATGAGCCGGCCGAACTTCAGGTAGTACGTGTCGGGCTGGTCGCGCTTCACGTACTTGGCCCAGATGTCGTACGTGAACACCGTGTTGAAGGACGAGACGTTGGCCGCCATGCCCGCCATGAACGCGGCGAGCAGACCGGTGACCGCGATGCCGAGGACGCCGTTGGGCAGCAACTCCTGCATCAGGTACGGGATCGCGTCGTTGTACGTGAGGTCCGAGCCGGGCGTGCCGATCTTGGGCACGAGGACCGCGGCGACCAGGCCCGGGATCATCACGAGGAAGACGATGAACATCTTCGGGAACGCTGCGATGAGCGGGGTGCGCTGGGCGGCGGAGAGGTTCTTGGCGGACAGCGCGCGCTGCACCTCGGCGAAGTTCGTCGTCCAGTAGCCGAAGGAGAGGACGAAGCCGAGACCGAGGATGATCGTCAGCCAGTTCGCGCCGAGCGGGTTGGGGTCACCGATGCCGGTGCCGCCCCACGCGGAGAGGAAGTTGTCGCCGTGCGCGTGCTTGAGGGAGTCGGTCATGCCGCCCCAGCCGCCGACCCGCTTGAGGCCGATGACGCAGATCGGGATGAGCGCGGCGAGGATCACGAAGAACTGCAGGACCTCGTTGTAGATGGCCGAGGACAGGCCGCCGATCGTGATGTACGCGAGGACGAACGCGCCCGCGACCACGATGGCCACCCACTGCGGCCAGCCCAGCAGCGCCTCGACGACGATCGACAGGGCGTACAGGTTGACGCCCGCGATGAGTATCGCCGCGAAGGCGAACAGGATCGAACTCAGCAGGTGCGCGGACTTGTCGAAGCGCTGGAGCAGGAACTCCGGCACCGAGCGCACCTTCGAGCGGTAGTAGAACGGCATCATGACCAGGCCGAGGAAGACCATGGCGGGGATCGCGCCGATCCAGTACCAGTGGACGACCGCGACGCCGTACTGCGCGCCGGTCGCGGCCATGCCGAGGATCTCGGTGGCGCCCAGGTTCGCGGCGACGAACGCGAGGCCGGTGACCCAGGCGGGCAGTGAGCGCCCCGACAGGAAGAAGTCGAGGCTGGTCTTCACGGAGCGGCGGGCGGCGAAGCCGATGCCCAGGACGACCACGAAGTAGATCGCGAGGATCGCGTAGTCGAGGCCGTTGGTGGGCAGCCGGAGCCCTTCGGCCAGCGTGGTTGTGGGGGACTGCATGAGATCTCGCTTCGTTGCGCGAACTGAAACAGTCCGGAACCTACGCCTCCCACTTCAAGAAGTGAACAGTTCGACTGATGTTCTTTGTTTGATTGTGATCGAGCACGCATCGAAAAGTGATCACGCAGCACAGGAAACGCACAGCGCCTCACGCGTGAACCCCTCCGCACCCTCCCCCCGCGGACGCGGCCCGGTCCGCCTTTCCCTTGACCCGCCTGTTGGCTTATGCTTTGTTGTGTTCGGTTCTGTTTGGTTGTTCGGTGGTTCACCGAGGTGCCCCCGCACCCCGGTGCGATGAGGAGCATCGTCCGTGAAGAAGACGTCGACCCGCCTGGCCGACGGGCGTGAGCTGATCTACTACGACGCGGACGACGACACCGTCCGAGGCGCGGCCGACCGCCGCCCCCTGGAGCGCACCGTCACCACCTCCGAGATCCGCCACGACCCCCTCCTCGGCGACAGCGTCGCCATCGCCTCCCACCGCCAGGGCCGCACCTACCACCCCCCGGCCGGCGAGTGCCCCCTGTGCCCCACCCGCGGCGACCGGCTCAGCGAGATCCCCGACAGCGACTACGACGTCGTCGTCTTCGAGAACCGCTTCCCCTCCCTCGCCGGCGACAGCGGCCGCTGCGAGGTCGTCTGCTTCACCTCCGACCACGACACGTCCTTCGCCGACCTCGACGCGGACCGCGCCCGCCTCGTCCTCGACGCCTGGACCGACCGCACCCAGGCCCTCGCCCGCCTCGACTCCGTCGAACAGGTCTTCTGCTTCGAGAACCGAGGCGCCGAGATCGGCGTCACCCTCGGCCACCCCCACGGCCAGATCTACGGCTACCCCTTCACCACCCCCCGCACCGACCTCATGCTCCGCAACCTCGCGCGCCACAAGGAAGCCACCGGCGGCGCCAACCTCTTCGCCGACACCGTGCGCCGCGAGACCGAGGACGGCACCCGGATCGTCCTCGACACCGAACACTGGACCGCGTTCGTCCCGTACGCAGCGCACTGGCCCTACGAAGTCCACCTCTACCCCAAGCGCCAGGTCCCCGACCTGCCCGCGCTCGACGAGGCGGCCCGCGCGCAGTTCGGCCCGGTCTATCTGGAACTCTTGAAGCGCTTCGACCGGATCTTCGGCGAAGGTGAACCCCCGACGCCGTACATCGCGGCCTGGCACCAGGCCCCGTTCGGCGCGTACGACGCCTGGCCCGGCGTCGAACGCGACGACTTCGCACTGCATCTGGAGCTTTTCACCATTCGCCGCACTTCCGGCAAGCTGAAATTCCTCGCGGGTTCCGAATCCGGCATGAACGTGTTCATCAACGACGTGCCGCCGGAAGCCGCGGCCGAGCGACTGCGAGAGGTAGCGAGCGAGTGATGGGCAAGACCGTTTCCGCGAAGTACATGGTCACCGGGGGCGCCGGCTACGTCGGCAGCGTCGTCGCACAACACCTCCTGGAGGCGGGCCACGACGTCACCGTCCTCGACAACCTCTCCACCGGCTTCCGCGAAGGCGTCCCCGCCGGCGCCCACTTCATCGAGGGCGACATCCGCGACGCCGCCAAGTGGCTCGACGCCTCCTACGACGCCGTCCTGCACTTCGCCGCGTTCTCCCAGGTCGGCGAGTCCGTCGCCAAGCCCGAGAAATACTGGGACAACAACGTCGGCGGCACCATGGCCCTGCTCACCGCCATGCGCGACGCCGGCGTCAAGAGGCTCGTCTTCTCCTCCACCGCCGCCACCTACGGCGAACCCGTCAGCACCCCCATCACCGAGACCGACCCCACCGCCCCCACCTCCCCCTACGGCGCCTCCAAACTCGCCGTCGACCACATGATCACCGGCGAGGCCCACGCCCACGGCCTCGCCGCCGTCTCCCTGCGCTACTTCAACGTCGCCGGCGCCTACGGCACCTGCGGCGAACGCCACGACCCCGAGTCCCACCTCATCCCTCTCGTCCTCCAGGTCGCCCAGGGCCGCCGCGACGCCATCTCCGTCTACGGCGACGACTACCCCACCCCCGACGGCACCTGCGTACGCGACTACATCCACGTCGCCGACCTCGCCGACGCCCACCTCCTCGCCGTCGCCGCCGCCCGCCCCGGCGAACACCTCATCTGCAACCTCGGCAACGGCAACGGCTTCTCCGTACGCGAAGTCATCGAGACCGTCCGCCAGGTCACCGGACACCCGATCCCCGAGATCACCGCCCCGCGCCGGGCCGGCGACCCCGCCGTCCTCGTCGCGTCCGCCGCCACCGCCCGCGAACGCCTCGGCTGGAACCCCACCCGCGCCGACCTCGCCGGCATCGTCGCCGACGCCTGGCGCTTCGCCCAGGCCCGCCAGCAGGAGAAGTAGAGGCACCGCATGACCGTCGCCGCGCAGTTCCGCGATCTGTACGGGTACGAGCCCGCCGGCGTATGGGCGGCCCCTGGCCGGGTCAACCTCATCGGCGAGTACACCGACTTCAACGAGGGCTTCGTCATGCCGCTCGCGCTGCCGCACACCGCGGTCGCCGCCGTGGCCCCCCGCGAGGACGGCGTCCTGCGCCTGCACTCCGCGGACATCGACGCCCCCGTCGCCGAACTGCGCGTCGACGACCTCACCCCCCTGTCCCCCTACGGGCAGGGCGGCTGGGCCGCCTACCCCGCCGGCGTCGTCTGGGCGCTGCGCGAGGCCGGGCACGCCATCACCGGCGCCGACCTGCACCTCGCCTCGACCGTTCCCACCGGCGCCGGGCTCTCCTCATCCGCCGCCCTTGAGGTCGTCACCGCGTTCGCCCTCGACGACCTCTACGGCCTCGGCCTCACCCGCCCCGACAAGGCCGTCCTCGCCCAGCGCGCCGAGAACGCGTTCGTCGGCGTCCCCTGCGGCGTCATGGACCAGATGGCCGCCGCCTGCGCCACCGAAGGCAACGTCCTGCACCTGGACTGCCGCGACCTGTCGACCCGCCAGGTCCCCTTCGACCTCGACGCCCACGGCCTGCGCCTGCTCGTCGTCGACACCCGCGTCAAACACGCCCTCGGCGACGGCGCCTACGCCGAACGCCGCGCCGGCTGCGAGGAAGGCGCCCGCCTCCTCGGCGTCAGCCACCTGCGCGACATCCCCCACGACCGGCTCGACGAAGCCCTGCACGCCCTGGGCCGCGCGGGCGCCGACGAGAAAGTCGTGCGCTACGTACGGCACGTCGTCGGCGACGACCACCGCGTCCAGCAGGTCATCGACCTCCTCGACGCCGGTGACGTACGCGGCATCGGTCCCGTCCTCGACGAGGGCCACCGCTCGCTCCGCGACGACCTGCGCATCTCCTGCCCCGAACTGGACCTCGCCGTCGACGCCGCCCGCCGCGCCGGAGCCGTCGGCGCGCGCATGACGGGCGGCGGGTTCGGCGGCTCGGCCCTCGTCCTCGTCGAAGCCGGCGACACCGACACCGTCACCGAAGCCGTCCTCACCGCCTTCGACCGGGCCGCCTTCACCGCGCCCCGCGTCTTCACCGCCCTCGCCTCCCCGGGAGCCCGCCGCGAGGCATGACCCCGTACGGGCGCCAGGTCAGCCGAGCCGCTTCGTGAGCGTGAACTCCTTGACGCCCGGCGGGTAGTCGGGCACCACGCTCACCAGCTCCCAGCCGTGCGAACGGTAGAACCCCGGCGCCTGGAAGTCCCACGTCTGCACCCGCGCCCGTACGCAGCCGTGCTCGTCCCGCGCCAGCCGCTCGGCCGCCTCCAGCAGCCGCGCGCCGAGGCCCGCGCCCCGGTGCGCGGGCGCCACCCACAGCACGTCCACATGCAGCCACGTCGCCCACGCGTGCCCGTCCAGGCCGCCCGCGAGCGTCCCGTCCGTGGCCAGAGCCCATATCTGGAGCGGCCGTTCACGCTCGGCCGCAGTGCCGCGCAGCGCCGCCAGCGCGGGGGAGGCCGCCGCCGCGTCGTCGCTCAGCAGACGCCGGAGCAGAAGCCCGCGCTCCTTGTCGACTTCTGTCTCCAACCGAAACATGCGACTCACCATAAACGTGCTGGACAGTCACCCGTCAGCCAACGACGACCAGTTCTGCCAATCGCCTTCCCCACCCGGCGGCGCGCCCTACTCTGAGGACAGTGCCGGTGGGGGCCGGCGCTGATCAGGGGGAGAGACAGCCGGGTACGACGCCCGCGGCGGGGGTAGCAGTTCAGGCACGGCGGCGGCCGTGCGGCTGCGGTGACCCCGCGCCCCGGGCGCCGTACCCGTGTTGGTCCCTACCCCGACGATCGGGCACGCCCTGGGGGTTTTCAGTGGTTCGCATTCGGGTCCTGGTCGTCGACGACCACCGCATCTTCGCCGAGTCCCTCGCCGCGGCGCTCGCCGCCGAGCCGGACGTCGAGGTGACGGCGGCCGGCAGCGGCCCCGCCGCCCTGCGCAGCCTGGAGCGGGCGGCCGCGGAAGGGCGCCGCTTCGACGTGCTGCTCATCGACGCGGACCTCGGCGTCGGCGCGCTGCCCGCGGCGCCGGCGGTCGTCCCCGCGGGCGGCGCGCAGGACGCGCCCGTCGACGGGATCTCCCTGGTCGCGGGCGTACGGGCGGGACAGCCCGGCGTGCGTACGGTGGTGCTCGCCGAGCGTGACGATCCCCGGCGGGCGGCGCTCGCGCTCCAGGCCGGGGCGTCCGGCTGGGTCGCCAAGGACTGCTCCCTGTCGCGGCTGCTGACCGTCATCCGGGGGGTACTGCGGGACGAGACGCATCTGCCCGCGGCGCTGCTGACGGGGGTGCTGCGGGAGCTGACGGCCGCACGCAAGCACCGTACGGAGTCCGAGCGGCTCGTGGAGTCGCTCACCCCCCGTGAGCGGGAGGTGCTGCGGTGCATGGTCGCGGGGCTCGGGCGTAAGGCTGTCGCCGAGCGGCTGTTCTTGTCGCCGCATACCGTGCGGACGCATATGCAGAACGTGCTCGGGAAGCTCGGGGTGCACTCGACGCTGGCCGCGGTGGCGCTGGCGCGGCGGGCCGGAGTAGGCCCAGCGGACCTGGAAGCGGCGAGCTGAAGTAACCGTCCGCGCAGTTCCCCGCGCCCCTGATAGGGGAGTCCTCCAGGCGGAGGCCGCTTGTAGCTGAGGTCGCGCAGTTCCCCGCGCCCCTAGGGGGTTTTCCAGCGCGGGCCCACTGGGGTGACCGATTGCGCAGTTCCCCGCGCCCCTGTCGGGGCCCGGGGGAGGTGGCGACGTAGTCGCCCCTCCAGGGGCGCGGGGAACTGCGCGGCCAGCCACGACGAAGTCGAGGACGAAAGAACCACGGGCAGGCCCACTTACGGGGTGTTGTCGAACGGGGCCGTCAGTTGGCGGAGGAGCCCCGCCAGTTCTCCCCGCTCCGCCCGAGAAAGCTCCGCAAGAATCGCCCGCTCCTGCTCAAGCAACCCCGCGAGCGCCTGATCCGCCCGATCCCGCCCCACCGCGGTCAACCGCACCAGCACCCCCCGCCGGTCACTGGGATCAGGCAACCGCTCGACCAGCCCCTTCTTGGCCAGCCGGTCGATCCGGTTCGTCATCGTCCCCGACGTGACCAGCGTCTGCGTCAGCAACTGCCCGGGCGAGAGCTGGTACGGCTCACCGGCCCGCCGCAACGACGTCAGGACGTCGAACTCCCACGGCTCCAGCTCATGCTCGGAGAACGCAAGACGCCGCGCCCGGTCGAGATGGCGCGCCAGTCTGCTGACCCGACTGAGCACCTCAAGGGGCTCCACGTCGAGGTCGGGGCGCTCCCGGCGCCACGCTGCGACCAGACGGTCGACCTCGTCCTCCATGACGATCAGTGTAGGGGGTGTGTCGACATGAAGTCTCTTGACGTCAATTATCTTGACGTCAAGCTAATTAGCGGTTCACCCTGAACCCATGACACCGGCACCGCACACACCGCACACCCCCACCTGGGACCCCCAGCAGTACCTCCGGCACGCCGGCCACCGCGGCCGCCCCTTCCTGGACCTGCTCGCCCGCGTCCCCGACCCGCCCCGCACCCCCGCCCGCATCGCCGACCTCGGCTGCGGCCCCGGCAATATGACCGCCCTCCTCGCCGAACGCTGGCCCACCGCCCGCATCACCGGCTACGACAACTCACCCGAGATGCTGGACAAGGCCCGCGCCCACGCCGGCGCCCGCCTCGACTTCGCGTACGCGGACGCCTCGCGCTGGGCGCCCACGGAGACGTACGACCTGATCCTGTCCAACGCCACCCTGCAATGGGTCCCCGGGCACGCCGACGCCTTCCCGCGCTGGATCGACGCGCTGGCTCCCGGCGGCACGTTCGCCTTCCAGGTACCCGGCAACTTCGACGCCCCCAGTCACGTACTCATGCGGGAGCTGGCCGCCTCCGCCCGCTGGAAGGACCGGCTCGGCGACGTGCTGCGGCACGGGGACGCGGTCCACAGCCCCGCCGACTACCTCGCCCGGCTCGCCGCGCTGGGCTGCACGGTCGACGCGTGGGAGACGACGTACCTGCACCTGCTGACCGGCGAGGATCCCGTCCTGGACTGGGTGAAGGGGACCGGGCTGCGGCCCGTGCTCACCGCGCTCGCGGACGATCCGGCGGCGCGGGACGCGTTCGTCGCGGAGTACGCGCGGGCGCTGCGCTCGGCTTACCCGGAGTCCGGCCAGGGGACGGTGTTTCCGTTCCGGCGGGTGTTCGTGGTGGCGTCGATGCCATGATCGCGGGTGTTCTTGCGCCTGCCCGGCTGCCGGGTCGCGGTATCGACGGCGGCCCCGCCCCGGTGGGGGCTGATCGCGCAGTTCCCCGCGCCCCTGGGAGCGGGGCTACGCCCCAGCTCCCCCAGGGGAAGCTGCACGCAGTGCATGCTTCAGGGGCGCGGGGAACTGCGCGACCAGCCACGACGGACCCGCACCCGCCCACACACCCCCACCCCGCACACGAGACCGCGAACAAACACCCCGCACCCAAGAACCGGCGATCAGCTCTTACGGTGCCCTATCAACCGCGGCCTCGGCTCCAGCCCGTCCAACCCGTGCCACGCCAGATTCACCAGATGCGCGGCGACCTCCGCCTTCTTCGGCTTGCGCGCGTCCAGCCACCACTGCCCCGTCAGCGCCACCATCCCCACCAGCGCCTGCGCGTACAGCGGCGCCAGCTTCGGATCGAAACCGCGCGCCTTGAACTCGCGGCCGAGGATGTCCTCCACCTGGGTGGCGATGTCCGAGATCAGCGACGCGAACGACCCCGTCGACTGCGGGATCGGCGAATCCCGCACCAGGATGCGGAAACCGTCCGTGTACTCCTCGATGTAGTCCAGGAGCGCGAACGCGGCCTGCTCGCACAGCTCACGCGGATGCCCCGCCGTCAGCGAACTCGTCACCATGTCCAGCAATTGACGCATCTCCCGGTCCACGACGACCGCGTACAGGCCCTCCTTGCCACCGAAGTGCTCGTACACCACCGGCTTGGACACCCCGGCCTTCGCCGCGATCTCCTCCACCGACGTGCCCTCGAACCCCTTCGCGGCGAACACCGTACGGCCGATCTCCAGCAACTGCTGACGCCGCTCCGCCCCCGTCATCCGCGTCCGGCGCGCACGCCTCGGCTTGTCGGGCCTGTCACTGCTCGTGCCTGGGGTGCTTGAGTCGGTCGCCACACCCTCCATCATGCCGTGCCGGACTCAGGCCGCGTCGGCCCGGGGCGCGCGGCGCGCGGCGATACGGTCCTTCGACGGCCAGCGCACGTCGTACGCCCAGCCCAGCTTCTCGAACCAGCGGATCAGCCGCGCGGAGGAATCCACCTGCCCGCGCATCACCCCGTGCCGCGCCGACGTCGGATCGGCGTGGTGCAGGTTGTGCCAGGACTCACCGCACGACAGCACCGCCAGCCACCACACGTTGCCCGAGCGGTCCCGCGACTTGAAGGGGCGCTTGCCGACCGCGTGACAGATCGAGTTGATCGACCACGTCACATGGTGCAACAGCGCCACCCGCACCAGCGACCCCCAGAAGAACGCCGTGAACGCCCCCCACCACGACATCGTCACCAGACCACCGATCAGCGGCGGCGTCAGCAGCGACACCACCGTCCACAGCGCGAACTGCCGCGACACCGCCCGGATCGCCGGGTCCTTGATCAGATCCGGCGCGTACTTCTCCTGCGACGTCTGCTCCTCGTCGAACATCCACCCCACATGCGCCCACCACAGCCCCTTCATCAGCGCCGGGACCGTCTCCCCGTACCGCCACGGCGAATGCGGGTCACCCTCCGCGTCGGAGAACTTGTGATGCTTGCGGTGATCGGCCACCCAGCGCACGACCGGGCCCTCCACGGCCAGCGACCCCATGACCGCCAGCGCGATCCGCAACGGCCGCTTCGCCTTGAACGAACCATGCGTGAAGTAGCGGTGGAAGCCGATCGTGATGCCGTGGCAGCCGATGTAGTAGAACGCCACGAGCAGCCCCAGATCGAGCCAGCTCACGCCCCACCCCCAGGCCAGCGGCACCGCCGCGACCAGGGCCAGGAACGGGACCATGATGAACAGCAGCAGAGTCAGTTGCTCCAGCGAGCGCTTCTGCTCCCCGCCGAGCGTCGCCGACGGCACGGACGAGGGATCGGGCGCCTGCTGCGGCGCCCCTTCGATCACATCGGAACGGGTGGCCATGGAACTCCCCAGGAAGTCGAGGATTGAGAGGTACGGACACTGGTCAGGAGACCCACGGAGATCCGCGGACATGCGACCCTACGGTTCCGTAACCTACGGGAACGTAAGTATGGCAGCGCAAGGCCCGGCGGCAAGAGACCCCGAGCCGTGCCGCCGACACGGGCACATATCCTTGGAAACGGTCGGACAGCGCGGTCCGCTCTGAATCTCCACCTGTGACTACTACCCGCATCCCGGGACTTACTTCCCCACGGGATGAGCGCCGCCCGTCTCCACCCCCCTCCCCGAGGAGACGCGGAGCGTCACGCCCTCTGATGACTGCAAGGAGCCGCACCTGTGAGCAGTGCCGATCAGACCGCAACGACGAACACCAGCGACGAGACGAGCACCGGCGCCGCCCTGCGCGCCGACATCCGCCGCCTCGGTGACCTGTTGGGCGAGACGCTCGTACGCCAGGAAGGCCCCGAGCTGCTCGACCTCGTGGAAAAGGTCCGCCGCCTCACCCGCGAAGACGGCGAAGCCGCCGCCGCGCTCCTGCGCGGCACCGAACTGGAGACCGCCGCCAAGCTCGTCCGCGCCTTCTCCACCTACTTCCACCTCGCCAACGTCACCGAGCAGGTGCACCGAGGCCGCGAACTGCGCGCCAAGCGAGCCGCCGAAGGCAGCCTCCTCGCCCGCACCGCCGACCGCCTCAAGGACGCCGACCCCGACCACCTGCGCGACACCGTACGCAACCTCAACGTGCGCCCCGTCTTCACCGCGCACCCCACCGAGGCCGCACGCCGCTCCGTCCTCAACAAGCTGCGCCGCGTCGCCGAACTCCTCGAAACCCCCGTCCTGGAGACCGACCGCCGCCGCTACGACACCCGCCTCGCCGAGAACATCGACCTCGTCTGGCAGACCGACGAACTGCGTGTCGTCCGCCCCGAAGTCACCGACGAGTCCCGCAACGCCATCTACTACCTCGACGAACTCCACGCCGGCGCCGTCGGTGACGTACTCGAAGACCTCACCGCCGAACTCGAACGCGTCGGCGTCACCCTCCCCGAGGACACCCGCCCCCTCACCTTCGGCACCTGGATCGGCGGCGACCGCGACGGCAACCCCAACGTGACCCCCCAGGTCACCTGGGACGTCCTCATCCTCCAGCACGAACACGGCATCAACGACGCCCTCGACATGATCGACGAGCTGCGCGGATTCCTCTCCAACTCCATCCGCTACACCGGAGCCACCGAGGAACTCCTCACCTCCCTCCACCAGGACCTGGAGCGGCTCCCCGAGATCAGCCCCCGCTACAAGCGGCTCAACGCCGAGGAGCCCTACCGGCTCAAGGCCACCGCCATCCGCCAGAAGCTCGAGAACACCAAGCAGCGCCTGGCGAAGAACACCCCCCACGAGGACGGCCGCGACTACCTCGGCACCACCGAACTCCTGCGCGACCTCACCCTCATCCAGACCTCCCTGCGCGAACACCGCGGCGGCCTCTTCGCCGAAGGCCGGATGAACCGCACCATCCGCACCCTCGCCGCGTTCGGCCTCCAGCTCGCCACCATGGACGTACGCGAACACGCCGACGCCCACCACCACGCCCTCGGCCAGCTGTTCGACCGGCTCGGCGAGGAATCCTGGCGCTACGCCGACATGCCCCGCGACTACCGCTCCAAGCTCCTCGCCAAGGAACTCCGCTCCCGCCGCCCCCTCGCCCCCACCCCCGCCCCCCTCGACGCCGACGGCGAGAAGACCCTCGGCGTCTTCCACACCGTCAAGCGCGCCCTCGACGTCTTCGGCCCCGAAGTCATCGAGTCCTACATCATCTCCATGTGCCAGGGCGCCGACGACGTCTTCGCCGCCGCCGTCCTCGCCCGCGAAGCCGGCCTCATCGACCTCCACGCCGGCTGGGCCAAGATCGGCATCGTCCCCCTCCTGGAGACCACCGACGAACTCAAGGCCGCCGACACCATCCTGGAGGAGATGCTCTCCGACCCCTCCTACCGGCGCCTCGTCGCCCTCAACGGCGACGTCCAAGAAGTCATGCTCGGCTACTCCGACTCCTCCAAGTTCGGCGGCATCACCACCAGCCAGTGGGAGATCCACCGCGCCCAGCGCCGCCTGCGCGACGTCGCCCACCGCTACGGCGTACGCCTGCGCCTCTTCCACGGCCGCGGCGGCACCGTCGGCCGAGGCGGCGGCCCCTCCCACGACGCCATCCTCGCCCAGCCCTGGGGCACCCTGGAAGGCGAGATCAAGGTCACCGAGCAGGGCGAGGTCATCTCCGACAAGTACCTCGTGCCGTCCCTCGCCCGCGAGAACCTCGAACTGACCGTCGCGGCCACCCTCCAGGCATCCGCCCTGCACACCGCGCCCCGCCAGTCGGACGAGGCACTCGCCCGCTGGGACGCCGCCATGGACGTCGCCTCCGACGCCGCCCACGCCGCCTACCGCAAGCTCGTCGAAGACCCCGACCTGCCCACCTACTTCCTCGCCTCCACCCCCGTCGACCAGCTCGCCGACCTCCACCTCGGCTCCCGCCCCTCACGCCGCCCCGGCTCCGGCGTCTCCCTCGACGGACTCCGCGCCATCCCCTGGGTCTTCGGCTGGACCCAGTCCCGCCAGATCGTCCCCGGCTGGTACGGCGTCGGCTCCGGCCTCAAGGCCCTGCGCGAAGCCGGCCTCGACACCGTCCTCGACGAGATGCACCAGCACTGGCACTTCTTCCGCAACTTCATCTCCAACGTCGAGATGACCCTCGCCAAGACCGACCTGCGCATCGCCAAGCACTACGTCGACACCCTCGTCCCCGACCACCTCAAGCACGTCTTCGACGACATCGTCGCCGAACACGAACTCACCGTCACCGAGATCCTCCGCGTCACCGGCGAAACCGAACTCCTCGACGCCCAGCCCGTCCTCAAGCAGACCTTCGCCATCCGCGACGCCTACCTCGACCCCATCTCCTACCTCCAGGTCGCCCTCCTCAAGCGCCAGCGAGACGCCGCCGAAGCCGGCACCGAACCCGACCCCACCCTCGCCCGCGCCCTCCTCCTCACCGTCAACGGCGTCGCCGCCGGCCTCCGCAACACCGGCTGACCCCAGCACCCCACACACACCGACGGGCCCGGCGCTTCGCGTACACCACGCGAAACACCGGGCCCGTCCGGCATCACCAGCCCCAGAAGCCGTACGACAGCCTCACGCGCCGTACGACAGCCTCAGGAGTTGTACGACGACTGCGCCCGCTCCAGGCCCTCCACCACCAACGCCTCCACCGCGTCCGCCGCACGATCCACGAAGTAGTCCAACTCCTTGCGCTCCGCCGACGAGAAGTCCTTCAACACGAAATCCGCCACCTGCATCCGCCCCGGTGGCCGCCCGATCCCGAACCGCACCCGGTGATAGTCGCTCCCCAGCGCCTTCGTGATCGACTTCAACCCGTTGTGCCCGTTGTCCCCACCACCCAGCTTCAACCGCAGCACCCCGTAGTCGATGTCCAACTCGTCATGGACCGCCACCACCCGCTCCACCGGCACCTTGTAGAAATCCCGCAACGCCGACACCGGCCCACCCGACACATTCATGAACGACATCGGCTTCACCAGCACCACCCGGCGATTCGACGGCCCCACAGGACCCAGCCGCCCCTCCACCACCTGCGCCTGACCCTTCGACGCCCGCTTGAACTTCGCCCCCATCCGCGCGGCCAGCAGGTCAGCCACCATGAACCCCACGTTGTGCCGGTTCATCGCGTACTCAGGACCAGGATTACCGAGCCCCGCGATCAACCACGGAGCGTTCTCGTCGGACATGCGCGTTCCTCACACGGACACAGGGACGGATACGAAGCCCAGAACAGGCCGGGCACAGACAGCGGTACGGGGTGGCAGGCCGCGCCCACCACCCCGTACCGGAGAAACTCACACCGCAGGGAAGGCTCAGGCCTCCGCGGCGGCCTCGTCACCCTCAGCGGCCTCGTCCGCCGGCTCCTCCGCCTGCGCGGCCAGAACCTGCAGCACCACAGCGTCGTCCTCGACAGCCAGCGACACACCCGACGGCAGCTTGATGTCCTTGGCGAGCACCGAAGCGCCGGCCTCAAGACCCTCCACCGACACCGTCACCGACTCCGGGATGTGCGTCGCCTCGGCCTCGACCGGAAGCGCGTTCAGCACGTGCTCCAGCAGGTTCCCACCCGGAGCCAGCTCGCCCTCCGTGTGGATCGGGAGCTCCACGTTGACCTTCTCGCCGCGCTTCACCAGCAGCAGGTCCACGTGCTCCAGGAAACCGAGCAGCGCGCCACGCTGCACAGCCTTCGGAATGACCAGCTCATTGCGCTTGCCGTCGATGTCCAGGTTGATCAGGACGTTCGGCGTACGCAGCGCCAGCATCAGCGCGTGCGCCTCCAGCGTGATGTGCAGCGGCTCATTGCCGTGGCCGTAGACGACAGCCGGAACCTTCTCCACACGACGCAGACGACGCGCCGCACCCTTGCCGAACTCCGTACGGGACTCGGCGGAAAGCTTGACCTCAGACATGTGCTCTCAACTCCTCGCAGAACAGTGGGGACAGGTCACCCGGCCACGAACGGCCTGCTACGAAGAGCGCGTCGATAACGGACAGCCACACACGAAAGTGCGGCCTCCCTCGCCGAGCAACTCGCACAGTCTACTCGGCAGGGAAGCCGCACCCAAATGGATCAAGCGCCGACCCGTCAGGCCTCGCCCTCGAACAAGCTCGTCACCGAACCGTCCTCGAACACCTCACGCACCGCCGAAGCGATCGTCGGAGCGATCGACAACACCGTGATCTTGTCCAGCTCCAGCTCACTCGGCGTCGGCAGCGTGTTCGTGAACACGAACTCGCTCACCTTCGAGTTCTTCAACCGGTCCGCCGCAGGACCCGACAGCACACCGTGCGTCGCCGTCACGATGACATCCTCCGCACCGTGCGCGAACAGAGCGTCCGCCGCCGCGCAGATCGTGCCACCCGTGTCGATCATGTCGTCGACCAGGACACACACCCGGCCCTCCACATCACCGACGACCTCGTGCACCGTCACCTGATTGGCGACGTCCTTGTCACGCCGCTTGTGCACGATCGCCAACGGCGCACCCAGACGGTCACACCAACGGTCCGCCACCCGCACACGACCCGCGTCCGGCGACACCACCGTCAGCTTCGAACGGTCCACCTTCGCGCCCACGTAATCCGCCAGAATCGGCAGCGCGAACAAGTGATCCACCGGACCGTCGAAGAAGCCCTGAATCTGATCCGTGTGCAGATCCACCGTGAGAATCCGGTCCGCACCCGCCGTCGCCATCAGATCAGCGATCAGACGCGCCGAGATCGGTTCACGACCCCGATGCTTCTTGTCCTGCCGCGCGTAACCGTAGAACGGCACGATCACAGTGATCGAACGAGCCGACGCACGCTTCAACGCGTCGATCATGATCAACTGCTCCATGATCCACTTATTGATCGGCGCCGTATGGCTCTGAATCAGGAAACAGTCGGCCCCACGCGCCGACTCCTGATAACGAACATAGATCTCACCATTGGCGAAGTCGAAAGCCTTCGTCGGAACGACGCCGACACCGAGCTGGTGAGCGACCTCCTCGGCAAGTTCGGGGTGGGCGCGCCCGGAGAAGAACATCATCTTCTTCTCGCCGGTCGTCTTGATCCCGGTCACAGCACTAGTCTCCTCAGACGATGTCGTCCGCCGCAGCCACCCGCGCGTCCATACAGCAGCGAGCCAGGCGAATCGTGTGCACCTATCACGGTACGCCGAATCAGACGCACCTAGTTTCGGTCAGCCTTCGCCGGCCGACTCCCGAGAAGCCGCCTCGGCCGCCTTCGCCGCCGCGCTCCCCGGACGCTTCCGGGCCACCCAGCCCTCGATATTCCGCTGCTGACCACGGGCCACAGCCAACGAACCCGCCGGCACATCCTTCGTGATCACCGACCCCGCAGCCGTGTACGCACCATCCCCCACCGTGACAGGCGCCACAAACATATTGTCCGAACCCGTCTTGCAGTGCGAACCCACCGTCGTGTGGTGCTTACTCTCACCGTCGTAGTTCACGAACACACTCGCCGCACCGATGTTGCTGAAATCACCGATCGTCGCATCACCCACATACGACAAATGCGGCACCTTCGTCCCCTCGCCGATCGACGAGTTCTTCGTCTCCACGAACGTCCCGACCTTCGACTTCACACCCAGCCGCGACCCCGGACGCAAATACGCGAACGGACCCACACTCGCCCCCGGACCCACCTCCGCGCCATCCGCCACCGCGTTGTCCACCCGGGCACCCGCACCCACCCGCGTATCCGTCAACCGGCAATTCGGACCCACCACGGCGCCCTCACCGATGTGCGTCGCCCCCACCAACTGCGTACCCGGCAACACCACCGCGTCCCGCTCGAACGACACCGTCACATCCACGAACGTCGACGACGGATCCAACACCGTCACACCATCCAGCATCGCCCGCTCCAGCAGACGACCATTCAACACACGCCGCGCCTCAGCCAACTGCACCCGATTGTTGATCCCCGCGATCTCACGGTGATCCCCGGCGACACACGCGCCCACCCGGTGCCCCGCCCCGCGCAGAATCCCCAGCACATCAGTCAGATACTCCTCACCCTGACTGTTGTCCGTCCGCACCTGCCCCAACGCCTCGACCAACAACCGGCCGTCAAAAGCGAACACACCCGAATTGATCTCCCGGATCGCCCGCTGCTCCGCACTGGCGTCCTTGTGCTCCACGATCGCCGTCACCGCACCCGACGCGTCCCGCACGATCCGGCCGTACCCCGTCGCATCCGGCACCTCAGCCGCCAGCACCGTCACCGCGTTCCCCTCAGCGGCATGCGTCGACGCCAGATCCCGCAGCGTCTCGCCCGTCAGCAACGGCGTGTCACCACACACCACCACGACGGTGCCCTCCGGCGCCCCGGCCGGACCCAGCCCCTCAAGGCCCATCCGCACCGCGTGCCCCGTACCGTTCTGCTCCGCCTGCACCGCCGTACGCGCATCCGCGTCCACCGCGTTCACATGCGCGGCGACCTTCTCCCGCTCATGACCCACGACCACGACGAGCTGCTCCGGCTCCAGCTCCCGCGACGCGGCCAGCACATGCCCGACGAGCGAACGCCCGCACAGCTCGTGCAGGACCTTGGGGGTGGAGGACTTCATACGGGTGCCTTCACCCGCTGCGAGGACGACGACTGCTGCCGGGCGATTGGCGCTGCTCACGGGCTGCCCTTCGGCTGTGGGTGCGATGTGGGGTGGACCTTCGCAGGATACCGGGGGGTCAGGGCGCGGGAATGAGCGCGGGGCCCGACCGGTGTGGTCGGGCCCCGCAACGTGCGTGGCTCCCCCGCCAGGACTCGAACCTGAAACGCATTATCCAAAGTAATGTGTGTTGCCGATTACACCACGGGGGATCACGCATCAGACCTTACCGGACCGGGGGCTGAGCGCCAGAGGCGATTCCGGCCCACCATCCCTCGATTCGCAGGTAGAGGTTCGCACTCTGGGCGACGGTGATGGCGAGACAGCCGTGATACGTGTCGGCGGTGTTCTTCCGGACGGTCTTGGGGTTGTGCCGCTTGAGCGTGGGCTTGGCGAAGGAGTCGAGACTCGCGCGGGCCAGGCCGGCCCAGTACCGCTGCGCGGCGTCGATGTCCGCCGACTCGTGGATGAGGACGCGGTAGCTCAGGTGCGTGGGTTCCACGCCGAGCAGGTCCAGCCAGGCCAGGTACACCTGGACCACCCCGGGGTCGCTGTTGACGAAGACCGCGCGTTCGCGGCGTGCGTAGGGCTTGCTCTTGGAGCCCTCGGCCCAGTAGAGGGCGACGCCGGTCAGGAACAACTCGCGGTCCGTCAGCTCACCGATCTCCTGGCGGGCCGCCTGCCTCGTTTCCTCCCGGGCCGCGTCCTGGGACGCGCGCAACCTCGCCAGTCCGGCCTTCATCAAGGCTCGCTGTTCCTCGGGGGAGTACCGGGGCTTCGGTTTCGGCAGGTCCCGTACCCAGAGCGATACGGAACTCTTCGAGCAGCCCAGCTCGGCCTGGATCTCGTCATACGTGCGGCCCTGGCCGCGCAGTTCCCTCGCGCGCTCGCGCAGGTCGTCCTTCGCCCTGGGGCGCTTGGTCCACTCCGCGGGTGGTTCGCCCTGGACGAGGCGGCTGAGGGTGTCCTTGTTGCGGACACCCAGCGCCTCGCCGATCTGCCGGAGGCTGAGGCCCTGGCGGCGGAGGGTGATTGCTTCGTGGCGTAGGGATTCGAAGTCGGCGTATTTGCTTGTGGCGTGTGTCATAGGCACAGGCTCGGGCCCTGGATGGGGTGGGGCTGGGTGTTCGAGGGGAGTTCGCCTGTTCGTGTGGCGGGGTTATGCGCAATGTGGGAGTTATCCACAGGTGGGGGCGGTGAAAGTCACCGGAAAACGGGCAGCGGGGGCTCGTAGGGTGGGGGTATGACCATGACGGGGGAAGTGCACCACAGTGCGGCCGGGGGGCCGTGGTGGTGGGAGAGGCGGCGCGGGTTCGCGCTGGATGTGGGGCTCGCGGCGGTGTCCGCGGCGGAGTGCGCGGTGGAGGGGGTGTCGTTCGCGCGGCACGCGGGGGTCCCGGCGTGGCTGGGCGTGGTGTTCGGCGTGGTGACGGGCGCGACGTTGGTGTTGCGCAGGCGGTGGCCGATCGCTGTGGTGCTGGTGTCGGTGGCGGTGACGCCGGCGCAGATGGGTGTGCTGCTGACGGTGGTGGGGTTGTATTCGCTGGCGGCGAGTGAGGTGCCGCGGCGGATCATCGGGGTGTTGGCGGGGATGTCGTTCGTGGGCACGCTGGTCGTGTCGGTGGTGCGGGCGCAGCAGGACATGGGGCAGGCGGACCGGTTCGAGGTGGGTGGCTGGTTCGTGCCGTTCTTGGCGATCACGACGGCGTTGGGGGTGACGGCTCCGCCGTTGTTGCTGGGGCTGTATGTGGGGGCGCGGCGGCGGTTGATGGAGTCGTTGCGGGAGCGGAACGAGTCGTTGGAGCGGGAGTTGGTGTTGCTGGCGGAGCGTGCGGAGGAGCGTGCGGAGTGGGCGCGGGGGGAGGAGCGGACGCGGATCGCGCGGGAGATGCATGACGTGGTGGCGCATCGGGTGTCGTTGATGGTGGTGCATGCGGCTGCGGTGCAGGCGGTGGCGCGTAAGGATGCGGAGAAGGCGGCGCGGAACGCGGCGTTGGTGGGGGATATGGGGCGGCAGGCGTTGACGGAGTTGCGGGAGATGTTGGGGGTGTTGCGGGCGGGGGAGTCGGTGCGGGAGGGGGCGGGGGTGCCGTTGGCCGCGGTGCGGGCGGCGGCTGAGGCGGCTGAGGTGCGGTCGGTGGTGGAGGTGGAGGGTGGCCCGTGTCTGGGGGATGTGGGGGAGTTGGTGGGGCAGTCGCGGGCTGCGGGGATGGTGGTGGAGTTGTCGGTGGAGGGGGAGGTGCGTTCGTATGCGCCGGTGGTGGAGCAGACGGCGTTCCGGGTGGTGCAGGAGGCGTTGACGAACGTGCATAAGCATGCGGCGGGGGCGCGGGCGTTCGTGCGGTTGGCGCATCGGGGTGGGGAGGTGGCGATGCAGGTGGAGAACGAGGCGCCGCCGGTGTTGTCGGATGCGTCGTCGGTGGGGTTGCCGTCGGGGGGCAATGGGTTGGTGGGGATGCGGGAGCGGGTGGTGGGTCTGGGTGGGGTGTTTGTGTCGGGGCCGACGGAGGCGGGGGGTTTCCGGGTGTCGGCGGTGCTGCCGGTGTCGTAGGCGAGGCGTGGGGGTGTGGGGGGTGTGCGGGTTCAGGGGGTGGTGAGGCGGGTGGGGTTGGTGCCGGTGATGAGGTTTTCGAGGGCCTGGTCGATGTGGGGGCCGAGGTACCAGTCGCCGCTGTGGTCGAGGGCGTAGACGCGGCCTTCGGTGTCGATGGCGAGGAGGGCTTCGGTGCCGGATTCGGCGCCGAGGGGGCTGACTTGGGTGTGGAGGGCGCGGCCGAGGTCGGCGAGGGTGCGGGCCATGTGGAGGCCGTGGAGGGGGTCGAGGTGGGGTTGGGAGGGGGCGATGTGGCGGCCGGGGCCGGTGGGGGTGAGGTGGAGTCCGCCGAATTCGGCCCAGGCTTCGACGGCGGCGGGGAAGACGCTGTGGCGGTGGCCTGCGGGTGAGGTGTGGGTGCGGAGGGCGTCGGCCCAGTATTCGGCTTGCTTGATGTCCCAGCGTCCGGGTTGCCAGCCGGCGTTGCGGAGGGCGGTGTCGGTGGTGGGGGTGAAGCGGGTGTGCGGGCCGTTGGTGGGGGCGCTGGTGCCGGTGCCGGTGGTGTTGGTGTTGGCGTGGTGGGTGGTGTGGTCGGGGTGGGGCATCAGTGGGTGGCCTCGTCGGCGTCGGTGGTGGGGTCGATGATGTGGACGCCGAAGTGGGCGGTGAGGGCGGTGCAGGCGCGGCAGGGCCGGGCGAAGCCGCCGTGGAGGGGGTCGCCGTCTTCGCGGATGCGCCGGGTGGTGAGTTTGGCGTGTTTGAGTGCTTTGCGGGCTTCGCTCATGGTCATGGGGCGGCGGCGGGCGCGTTTGGATTTTTCGGTGCGCTCGGTGTCGGTGGTGGTGAGGTGGCGCGAGATGAGGATGGTTTCGGCGCAGCGGCCGGTGAAGCGGTCGCGTTGTCCGCTGGTGAGGGTGTCGAGGAAGTCCTGGACCAGTGGGTGGAGCGTGGGTGGGTGTTCGCCGCGTGCGGCGGTGGCGGTGAGGGTGGTGCCGCGTACGGACAGGGCGGCGGCGACGGTGGGCAGGATGCCGTCGCGGCGGGCGTGCAGGACGGGTGCCGGCGTGGTGTCGGTGGCGCTCCAGTTGATGCGTGGGTCGCCGTCCGGGCGTGTGGCCGTGGGGGCGGTGGACCGGGTGTCGGTCGCCGCCGTGGGCTGTGCTGTGCCGCTGTGCATGTGGTGTGGTTCCCCTCCTGCAATCCCCCGGTTGCCTGCACAGAGTGCCAAATGGGGCGGCTGGTGCGGAAGCCGGTACCGGGCGACACGCGTGTTCGTCACGGGGTGGTGACGAAGGTGTGACTGCTGGTCATGGAAGCGGAGGGCCGGTGACCGGGGTCGCGGTTCGGCATAGGCTGTCGGGACTGTAAGCACCAGTACCGTCGACAGCGCCGCAGGGGGCAACCGCCATGACGACAGGTCGGCTCGGGCAGCAAGCCGCGCCGCCGAACGCGGCCTATGCCGGGCAGGTCGTGCACTTCCCGGATCCGGTTCGTGCCGCGCGGCATCCCAGGGGGGTGCGGGTGGACGCGGAGGGTTACCCGGATTTCTCGGCGTACGCGCGGGCGGCGGCGGAGATCGCGGAGCCGCCTGAGGGTTTCGGTGTGGATGAGTTGCGGCTGACGGATTATGTGTCGGCGAACGCGGCGTTGTCGGCGTCGGGGCATGAGCTGTGGGACACGGTGGCGTCGGTGGCGACGCCGCACGGGTGGACGTGGCATCACGTGCGGGGTTCGCGGCGGCTGGAGTTGGTGCCGGTCGAGGTGAAGGCGTTGTTGCGTCATCACGGTGGTCTCGCGACGGCGCCGGTGGATCAGTTGAAGCGGGGGACGCGGCCGTTGCAGGAGACGCGTCCGGCGCATTTCGGTCTGCCGAAGTCGGGTGTGGCGGTGTCGGAGCAGCAGGTGCTCGGGGTGGAGGAGGACCTGGGGTATCGGCTGCCGGGTGCGTACCGGGCGTTCTTGAAGGCGGCGGGTGGGTGCGCGCCGGTGGGGACGGCGCTGGACGCGGAGTTGGGGCTGTTGGTGGATCAGCCGTTCTTCACGGTGCGTGATGAGGCGGCGGTCAACGACCTGGTGTACGTGAACAAGTGCCTGCGTGATCACTTGACGAAGGATTATCTGGGTGTCGCGTTCGTGCAGGGCGGGATTCTCGCGGTGAAGGTGCGGGGTGCCGGGGTGGGTTCGGTGTGGTTCTGCGCGTACGACGACGCGCGGGACGGTGGTGACACGGCTTCGTGGTCGGTTGCGGAGCGGGTGGAGCGGCTGTTGCTGCCGTGCGGTGAGGACTTCGATGTGTTTCTGTCGCGGCTCGCGGGCAGTCCGCCGGAGTTGGAGACGGTGGCGAATCTGATGGTGGACGGCGGCTTCGCGCGCGCGGTCCCGACTGCGGACGAGGGGTGAGCATCCGATGGTGACGTTCGCGCAGGCGCAGGAGCGCGCTGAGGAGTGGATCAACGGGGATGTGCCCGCGTATCAGCATCGTGAGGTGCGGGTGCGGGAGTTCGAGCTGGGTTTCGTCGTGTGGGCGGAGGACCGGGAGAACGGTCCGGTGTCGGACGGCGGGCGTCAGCGACTGGTGATCGCGCGTGACAGTGGTGAGGCGTCGTTGTGGCCGGGGTTGCCGGTGGGTGAGGTGATCCGGCGGTACGAGGAGGAGTACGGGGTGCCGGAGGCTCCGGCGGAGTCGGAGGTGCCGCGGGCGCCTGAGCGGGTGGATCTGCATCAGACGTCGTTCTTGTTGTCGCCGCCGGAGTGGTTGCAGGAGGCGGCGGACAAGTTGGGCATCCCGGATCACCGGAAGGCGTCGGGGGAGTCGGCGGGTTCGTCGGCTGCGGCCGCGTCCGAGCCGGCTGGTTCCTCCGCGCCCGAGTCCGCCGCTGCGGCTGCTCCCACACCGCCTTCCGCGCCCTCTGAGCCGTCGGAGCCGTCCGCTCCGGAGCCGGTGGACACGGGGGCGACGCCGTGGGCGGGTACGGACACGAACGGTGCCGGTGACGAGGAGGACCGTTCCGTGCCGCTGCCGGCGACGGTGTTCTCGCCGCCGGTCGTCGAGGACACTCCGCCGCCCGGTGTGACGCCGGAGGCGAAGACGGCGCTCATGTCGGGTGGCAGCGCGCTGCCCGCGACGGCGGTGGCTCCGGCGCTGCCCGACGCGGGTGAGGGCGCCGGTGCTCCGGGGACCCCGCCGCCCCCGGCCTCGTACGGCTATCCGCAGGCGCCCGGCGCGTCGGGCCAGGACGCCGGCTCGCCGTCCGCTGCGCCGGCGGGGGCTCAGGCGCCGGGTGCTCCGGGGACCCCGCCGCCTCCGGCCTCGTACGGGTATCCGCAGGCGCCCGGTGCTCCGGTGTCGGGGCAGGCGTTCCCGCCGCCGGTTCCGGGGACGGCCGTGGCGGCGACGCCTCCGCCGGGTGTGCTGCCGGCGCTGGATCCGCAGCGTGCGGGGCGGCCGTTGCCGCCCGGGGCCGCCGATATCGCCGACGCGGCGACGAGCAAGGCGGAGCCGCCGGCGCGGGCGCAGACTCCGCCGCCGCCGAGCGCGCCCGGTGCGCCTGCTGGTCAGACGCCGCCCGGGGCGGCCGGAGGTTACGTACCGACGCAGCTCGTGTCGGCGCTGGGTCCTGACGGTCGGCCCGAGGTGCCCGGTGCGCCGGACGCGCCGAAGCCGCCGGGGGCTACGCCGCCGCCCGCGCCGGGCAGTGTGCATCACGCGGCGACGATGCTCGCGGGTCCGCCGGTCGCGGGTCCGCCCGCGCCGCCCGGTGCGCCGGGTGCGCCCGGGGGGCAAACTCCGCCGCCGCCCGGTCCGCCGGGTGCGCCCGCGCCTCCCGGCCCGCCCGGGGCTCCTGGGGCTCCTGGGGCTCCTGGTGCGCCGAAGCCGCCTGGGGCGACGCCTCCGCCGGGGCCCGGTGGGGTGCATCAGGCCGCGACGATGCTGGCGCAGCCGGGCCCGGTGCCGGGTCCTGTCGGCCACGGTCCGGGGATGCCGCCTCCGCCGCCGGGCGCGATGCCGCCTGGTGCCGTGCCTCCAGGCGCGATGCCGCCTGCCGGTATGCCGCATGGTGCGACGCCGCCCGGTGCGATGCCGCCGCCCGTGCCGGGGCAGCAGATCCCGGGTGGGCCGCCGCCCTCGTACGGGTATCCGCCGCAGGCCGGGCTGCCGATGGTGGGCCCGGGCTATCAGGCGGTGCTGAGCTATCGGGCGCCGGACGGTTCGCAGCAGCAGCTCATCCGGCGTTCGGCGCCGGGTACTCCGCATCCGGAGTGGCAGATCTTCCATGAGCTGCGGGCGATGAACATCCCGCCGGACCAGGTGCTCGAACTCCACACGGAACTGGAGTCGTGCATGCTGCCGGGCGCGTACTGCGCGCGGATGATCCAGGAGCAGTGGCCGCAGGCGCGGATCACGTCCATCGCGCCGTACGGCACGGATCACGCGTCGCGGCGGCAGGGCATGGAGCAGCTTCTCGCGCATCAGGGGGAGCTGCATCAGGTCGCCGACGGTCCGGCGCGGCCGGCGCCGGTGCGGGCTCCGCTGCCGCCGGCGCAGCCGGTGCCTCCGGTGCCGCCGGAGGCGGTGGCGCAGGAGCTGGCGGGGGCGTTCGGTCCTGGGGTGTTCCGGTTCGATCAGCGGGCGGTGTCGCGGCAGGGCGTGCCGGACATCGTGGCGCACACGCTGGTGGTCGCGGGGCTGCCGGTGGACTTCGGGCCGTTCTTCTGGGCGCAGGCGCAGCCGGGGCGTCCGGTGCCGACGCTGGCGGAGCTGGCGCAGGAGCGCGGGGTCGCGGCGGCGTCGGACGCGGGCTCGTATCTGGTGATGGGCTCGGACTTCGGGCGTGCGGTGTGTGTGCAGTACGGGACGGCGCACATCGTGGCCGTGCCGGTGGAGGCCGGTCCTGGCGGGGCGCCGGTGCCGCCGCAGTTCGTGAACAGCGGGCTGCCGGAGTTCGCGCGGTCGCTGGCGCTGCTGGGGCGGATGTGGCGGCTGCGGTTCGGGCTGAACCCGGAGCAGGCGGGTCGCTGGACGGTCGACTTCCAGGCGCAGCTCAACGCGCTGGACCCGGCGGCGCTCGGTTCGCCGGAGACGTGGTGGTCGGTGCTGCTGGAGCAGATGTGGGACGGTCTGCTCTGATCGCGGCCGTTCGGTGAGGTGGGGGCGTTCGACCTGCGGGGCGGGTCGGACGCCCGCATCATGCGCTCATGGCGGGCAGAGGGTCGAGGCAGCGGGCGGTGCGGCGACGGCGGTGGCCGCGGCGGGTGCTGGTGGCGCTGCTGGTGGTGCTGGTGGCGGTGGTGGCGTACGGGGTCGGCCTGTATTTCTGGGCGGATTCGCGGGTGCGGACGACGGACGCGTTCGCGTCGTACGCGGGGCGGCCGGCGGCGGGGCACGGGACGAACTGGCTGCTGGTGGGGTCGGACTCGCGGGCGTCGCTCACCCCCGAACAGCGCAAGGCGCTGCATGTCGGCAATGACCAAGGGCTGAACACCGACACGATCATGATCTTGCACCATGGTGGGAGCGGCCCGTATCTGGTCTCGGTGCCGCGTGATTCGTACGTGCCGATTCCGGGGCACGGCCGGGGGAAGATCAATTCGGCGTACGCGCTCGGGGGGCCGAAGCTGCTGACGCGGACCGTGGAGGAGGCGACGGGGCTGCGTCTGGATCATTACGCGGAGATCGACTTCCTGGGTCTGGTCGACGTGGTGGACGCGGTCGGCGGGGTCAGGCTGTGTGTGGGGGCGGGCGGGCTGCACGACGAGAAGTCCGGCGCCGATTTCGCGGCGGGCTGCCGGCGGATGAACGGGGTGCAGGCGCTTCAGTACGCGCGGGCCCGCTACTCCGATCCGCGGGGTGATCTGGGGCGGGTGGAACGGCAGCGGCAGTTGGTGAACGCGGTGGCGGACAAGGCGCTGAGCGCGGGTGTCCTGCTGCCGCCGTGGCGGCTGATCCCGTTCGTGAGCGCGACGCTCGACGCGATCAAGGTCGATCCGGGGACGGGCATGCTGGCGCTGGCCACGCTCGGGCTGAAGATGTCGGATCTGGCGGGGACGGCGACCGTGCCGGTGGCCGGGTCGGCGTCGGTGCCGGGGGCCGGGGACGTCGTGGAATGGGACGCGCAGAAGGCGGGGCGGCTGTTCGGGGCGCTGCGCGATGACACCGCGATTCCGACTTTCGGCGGCAATTGACGCATCCTTGACCGGGGTGGGTCGGTCGGAGTGCCGGGATGTGTCGCAGTGTGTCGTCCTGTGTCGCGTCGTGAACGCTTCGTCGTGATCCCTCCCGGGGTGTGCGCCCCTCGCGCAGATCGTCGTACGTGGGTGTGGAGAGGTGATCCAGATGAGCGGTGCCGGTGCGGCGTCGTCCTCGCCGTTCGGATTCGTCACCGTACGGGGCCGTGGTTACCGTCCCGGGCAGGTCGAGGCGTACGCGGCCGAGCGGTCGCGGGAGCGGGACGAGGCGTGGGAGCGCGCGGCCCGCCTGACGGTGCTGAGCAAGGAGATGGAGGCGGAGGCGGAGCGGCTGCGCGCCGTCGTCGCCACGCTCGCCCCGCAGACGTACGAGAGTCTCGGTGAGCGGGCCCGGCACCTGCTGGAGCTGGCCGAGGAGGAGGCCGCCGCGCTCGGCGCCGCCGCCCGCGCAGAGGCAGCCGAGCTGGCCGCCGACGCGGAGCGGGACGGCGCGGAACGGGAGCGGGCCGCCCGCGCGCACAGCGAGGAGGCGCGGGCCAAGGCGGAGGAGTTCGCCGAGCGGCGCGAGAGCGGGGCGCGCGCCGAGGCGGAGAAGCTGCTGCGTGAGGCCCGCGAGGAGGCGGAGCAGGTCCGGGACGAGGGCCGGGCGACGCTGGCGGACACGCGGGAGAGGTGCGAGCGGCTGCTCGCGGAGCAGGCGAAGGAGCACGCGGAGCGCCTCGAGGCGTTCGAGCGGGAGGCCGCGGGGCTCGTCGCCGACGCCGAGGACCGGGAGGCCGCCGCCGTCGCGGAGGCCGAGGCGCGGCTCGCGGCGGCGGAACGGGCGTACGCGGAGGCCGAGGAGGCGGCCCGGCACGGGCAGGAGGACGCGGAGGCGGCCGCCGCCGAGCACCTGGCGGCGGCCCGCACCCGCGAGGAGCGCGTCGGCCGGGAGACGGAGCGGGTGCTGCGCGAGCACGAGGAGCGGCGCGAGGAACTGCGCGCCCACATGGACCACGTCCGTACGGCGCTGGCGGCGCTGACGGGACGCGAGTCCTGACCGACCGCCGTCGTGCCCGTACGGGCGGCCGCGGGATGTGAGGCGCGGCGGCCTGTACGGGCACGGGGGTCCGGGGACGCGGGTGCGGGGGTGCCGGGGGCGGGGCCGCCGGGTGGGTCAGGTCAGGGCGGTGACCAGGAGGGTGAAGGCGGCGACGATGGCCGTGACGCGGACGTAGTGCCAGCGGTCCCAGCGGTTCATCTGCTCCTTCCAGTCCGCGGGGCGGTTCTCGGCGGTCCAGGTCTTGCCCCGGTTGTTGATCGGGACGAGCAGCAGGATCGACATGAGCACGCTGAGCGCGAGCAGGGCGCCGGCGGTGACGACGAGGGCGGCGCCGCCGTGGTCGCGGCCCGCGTACGCCCAGACGCCGACGAGGACCATCGAGCCGATGTACCAGAACGGCATGAGCGCGCCGAGCATCCGGCCGCCGTGGCTGCGGGCCTGCTGGGCGCTGTCGTCGGGGAGGGCGGCGAAGATCCGGTTCATGACGAAGGCGACCGAGAACTCCACTCCCACCATGAGGCCGACGAGCACGGTGGCGATCACTTCGAGTGTGCTGAGCATGACGACGCCTCCAGGCATCTAGCGCTGCTAGCTGATGATGCAACGCTAGACCTACTGCCGCTTGTTTGTCTAGCGGTGCTAAGATCGGGGTATGTCGGTACAGGAACGCAAAGAGCGCGAGCGGGCCACGCGGGAGCGCCTCATCGTCGCCACGGCCCGAGAACTCGCCGAGCAGCAGGGCTGGGACGCCGTCACGACGCGCCGGCTCGCCGAGCGCATCGAGTACAGCCAGCCTGTCCTCTACAGCCACTTCCGGGGCAAGCGCGAGATCATCGGCGCGGTCGCCCTCCAGGGCGCCGCCGAGATGGCGGCGGCCGTGCGGGCGGCGACCGCCGGGGTCACCGACCCGCGCGAGCGGGCCGCCGCGCTCACCCGCGCCTACCTGGACTTCGCCGAGCGCAACCCGGCCGTCTACGACGCGCTGTTCCAGCTCGACGGCGGTCTCGTCTTCGCCGAGGACGAGACGCCCGAGGTGCTGAAGGACGCGTTCGCCTCGCTCCTGGACAGCCTCGCGGACGTCGCGGGGGAGGGGGTGGCGCCTGCCCTGTTCACCGAGGTGTTCTGGGCGTCGCTGCACGGCCTCGCCACCCTCGGCCGGGCGGGACGGCTGGCGCCGGGCCAGGCGGAGCAGCGGGCGCGCCTGCTGGTCGACCGGCTCGCCGCCGTCTGATCCGTCTGACGCCCCGCCACCGGGACCGCACCGGCCACACCGGGGACCGCGCAGCCCGCCCCCGGCCCCCGGCACCTCAGCGCGGCGGCGGTTCGCGGCGGACGGACCCGGCGAGGATCCACCCCTCGACGGCCTCGTAGTGGCGGCGCTGTTCGGCCGCGTCCCGGCGCGGGGTGAGGACCGAGCCGAGCCAGCCCAGCAGGAAGCCCGCCGGGATCGAGACGAGGCCGGTCGTCGTGAACGGGAACCAGTTGAAGTGCCGGTCGGGGAACGCGGACGCGGGCGTGCCCGAGACGAGGTTCGTGCCCGTCATCAGGGCCAGGCACGCGGCCGTCCCGCCGAGCAGCGTCCACAGCAGCCCGCGCCGCGTGTAGCCCCGCCAGAACAGGGAGTAGACGAGCGCGGGCGCGAGCGCGGAGGCGCCCAGGCAGAACGACAGGGTGATCAGCGGTTGCAGGTTGCGGTGCTGCACCAGCGTCGCGAGGAGGATCGCCGGGACGCCCACGGCGAGCGCCGCGACCCGGGCCCGGGTCAGCTCCGCGCGGGGACGCAGCCCGCCCGCGCGGTACGCGCACACGTCGTGGGCCAGGGTGTTGGCGCAGGCCAGGATCATCCCGGCGACGGACGCGAGGAGCGTCAGGAAGATCGCCGTGGTGACCGTCGTGAACGCCAGCGACCCGGCCGTCCCGGGGTGCGGGCCGAACGCGGCGCGGGCGCCCAGCAGATACGCCGTACCGCCCTGCGCGTGCGCGGCCGTGATCGCCGTACGTCCCAGCAGGGCCATGGCGCCGACCGCGACCACGGAGATGATCAGGGCGAACGCGCCCGTGGACGCGACCGCCCACGCCATCGAGCGGCGCACCTCGCGCGCGTGGCGGGCCGTGTACATGCGCATGGTGACGTGGGGCAGGCAGGCGGCGCCGAGGACGACGGTGAGCTGGGCGCTGATCATGTCCAGGCGGGGGTTCGCGCTGCCGGTGAACTGGAGGCCGGCGTGGAGGTAGCCGTCGCCCGCGCCGCTGCGCCGGGCCGCCTCGGCGAGCAGGGCGCCGGGGTCGCCGTCGAAGCGGCGCAGGACGAGGACGGCGACGAGGGCCCCGGAGCCGAGGAGCATCACCATCTTCAGGATCTGGATGAGGGCCGTGCCCTTCATGCCGCCGATCGCCGCGTAGCTGATCATCAGGGCGCCGACGGCGAGCACGCAGCCCGTCTTGAAGCCCCGTCCGGTGAAGCCGAGCAGGAACGCCAACAGGTCGCCCGCTCCCGCCAGTTGGACAAGTATCAGCGGCAGCAGCGCGGTCAGGGTCGTGGCGCAGGCGGCGATGCGTACGGCGCGTCCGGGCATCCGCAGCGCGAGCGCGTCGCCGAGGGTGAACCGGCCCGCGTTGCGCAGGGGTTCGGCGAGCAGGAACATCAGCAGGAGCAGGGACAGGGCGGTGCTCAGGGCGAGGACGATGCCGTCGTAGCCGGTGAGCGCGATGACGCCGCCGGTGGCGAGGACGGTCGCGGCGGAGATGTAGTCCCCGGCGACGGCCAGGCCGTTGGGCAGTGGGCCGAGCCCGCCGAAGCCGGTGTAGAACTCCTCCAGGTCGTCGCGGTCGGGGCCGGTGACCACGCACAGCAGCAGGGTGAGGGTGGCGACGGCGGTGAAGGCGACCAGGGACATCGCCTGCGCGGACAGCCCCCTCACCGGGCGCGTCCGGCGCGTCGCAGGCGGTGGGCCAGCGGGTCGACGCGCCGCCGGGCGGTGTACGCGTACAGGGTCACGGCGACGGCGGTCACGGGGAGTTGGCAGAGCCCGGCGAGCAGTCCGGTGGTCAGGCCGCCGTGCGCCGGGCGCTCCATCAGGGCGGGCGCGTACGCCGACAGGAGCAGGAACAGGGTGAAGTAGCCGAGGGCGGTGAGGGTCGCGGCGCGGCGCTGGGTCCGGTAGGCGCGGCGCAGCAGCCGCACTCCGGCGGCGGGTCCGGTGGGGCGGCCTGTGGCGGGTCCGGCGGCGGGTCCGGTGGGGTGGTCGGTGGCCGTCAGGTCGGGGTGGCGCGGCAGCCGGTGTGCGGGGCGGCGGCGTCCCGGTGGCCGCCCGGACGGCTGATACGGCTCGGTCATCCCGGTCCTCCTCGTACGCCCCGGGCCGGCCGTGCGGGCGGGCGCGGGGGAGACGGTGGGAAGCCGGAACGTTACTCGCAGGTAGCCCCGGGGGGAAGACACCGGCAACCACCGTACGAGGGGCGGGAGTCGGGCGGGGCGGAGGCGGCCGTTCCCGGCGGCGGGGGGTGGAGGGAACCCTGAGGGCCGTTCCACCCGGGGGTGGAGATCCCCTAGGGGCAGCTCCGTAGAACGTACCGGGGGCGGCTCGTCCCCCTGGAGGACGAGAGGGGCGGGGGTTCTTCCTACCTTCGAGGGGTGGGGTTTTCCCCCGGCGGAGACGGTGACTTCCACCAGGGTGCCGGGGCCCTCACGTCACCAGACTTGAACGCGTTCCGCGGACACCCGCGGCGCCAAGTGACCGACTGAGGAGACTTACGTGACTTCGGCTGTGACCATTCCCAGGCACGGGGGCACTGGAGAGCGCACGGCCGTCGCCGCGCGGGCGCGGCAGGTGGTCAAGGCGTACGGCAGCGGGGAGACCCGGGTCGTCGCGCTCGACCATGTCGACGTGGACATCGCGCGGGGCCGGTTCACCGCGATCATGGGCCCTTCCGGCTCCGGCAAGTCCACGCTCATGCACTGCCTCGCCGGGCTCGACACCGTCTCGGGCGGCCAGATCTACCTGGACGAGACCGAGATCACCTCCCTGAAGGACAAGAAGCTCACGCAACTGCGCCGGGACCGGATCGGGTTCATCTTCCAGGCGTTCAACCTGCTGCCCACGCTCAACGCCCTGGAGAACATCACGCTCCCCATGGACATCGCCGGCCGCAAGCCCGACCGGCAGTGGCTGGAGCGTGTCGTGGAGACCGTGGGGCTCGCCGGGCGGCTCAAGCACCGGCCGACGCAGCTCTCCGGCGGCCAGCAGCAACGCGTCGCCGTGGCGCGGGCGCTGGCGGCCCGGCCCGAGATCATCTTCGGTGACGAGCCGACCGGCAACCTCGACTCGCGGGCCGGCGCCGAGGTCCTCGGCTTCCTGCGCCGCTCGGTGGACGAACTGGGCCAGACCATCGTCATGGTCACCCACGACCCGGTCGCCGCCTCCTACGCCGACCGCGTCCTCTACCTCGCCGACGGCCGCATCGTGGACGAGATGCTGCGGCCCACCGCCGACGCCGTCCTCGACCGCATGAAGGACTTCGACGCCAGGGGCCGTACGTCATGAGAGCCAACACCGTGCTGAAGACCTCGCTGCGCAACTTCCTCGCGCACAAGGGCCGCATGGCCCTGTCCGCCGTCGCCGTGCTGCTGTCCGTGGCGTTCGTGACCGGCACCCTCGTGTTCACCGACACGATGAACACGACGTTCGACAAGCTGTTCGCCGCGACCTCCGCCGACGTCACCGTCAGCCCGAAGACGGCCGGCGGCGACGGCGGGCAGACGCCGAACACCGGCCGGCCCGAGTCGCTGCCCGCCGCCACCGTCGAGCGCGTGCGCCGCGCCGAAGGCGTCAAGTCGGCCGAGGGCGCGGTCAGTTCGATGAGCGTGACCGTCGTCGACGCCCACAACAAGAACATGGGCTCCACCAGCGGCGGCCCCACCATCGCGGGCAACTGGACGCGCAACGACCTGCGTTCGATGGACATCACCTCCGGCCACGCCCCGCGCGGCCCGACCGAGGTCATGGTCGACGCCGACACCGCGAAGAAGCACCACCTCAAGCTCGGCGACGAACTGCGCACCATCGCCGTCACCGGCGACTTCACGGCGCGCGTCAGCGGCATCGCCACCTTCAAGGTCACCAACCCCGGCGCGGCCGTCGTCTACTTCGACACCGCCACCGCGCAGCGTCAACTCCTCGGCGCGAGCGGCCGGTTCACCGCCGTCAACGTCACCGCCGCGAGCGGCGTCAGCGACAGCGCCCTCAAGCGGAACGTCGCCGCGACGCTCGGCACGACGTACAAGCTCCAGACGCAGCAGGAAGCGGCGGACGCCAACCGCAAGGACGTCGGCTCGTTCATGGACGTCATCAAGTACGCCATGCTCGGCTTCGCCGGGATCGCGTTCCTCGTCGGCATCTTCCTCATCATCAACACGTTCTCGATGCTGGTCGCCCAGCGCACCCGAGAGATCGGCCTCATGCGGGCCATCGGCTCCTCCCGCAAGCAGGTCAACCGGTCCGTGCTCGTCGAGGCGCTGCTCCTCGGCGTCGTCGGCTCCGTCGTCGGCGTCGCCGCCGGGGTCGGGCTCGCGGTCGGCCTGATGAAGATGATGTCGGCGGCCGGCATGGACCTGTCCACCGACGACCTCACCGTCCTGTGGACGACGCCCGTCATCGGCCTGGTCCTCGGCATCGTCGTCACCGTCCTCGCCGCCTACCTGCCCGCCCGCCGCGCCGGCAAGGTCTCCCCGATGGCCGCCCTGCGCGACGCCGGGACCCCCGCCGACACCAAGGCCGGCGCCGTACGCACCGTCCTCGGCCTGATCCTGACCGCCGGCGGCGGCTACGCCCTGTACACGGCGACGCAGGCCGACAAGGCGAGCGCCGGCTCCACCTGGCTCGGGCTCGGCATCCTCGCCTCCCTCATCGGCTTCGTCGTCATCGGCCCGGTCCTCGCGGGCGGTGTCGTACGGGTCCTCAGCGCGATCCTGCTGCGCATCTTCGGGCCCGTCGGGCGGATGGCCGAACGCAACGCGCTGCGCAACCCGCGCCGCACCGGCGCCACCGGCGCCGCCCTCATGATCGGCCTCGCGCTCGTCGCCTGCCTGTCCGTCGTCGGCTCCTCCATGGTGGCCTCCGCCACCGACCAGCTCGACAAGTCGGTCGGCGCGGACTTCATCGCCCAGTCCGGCAACGGCACGCCCATCACCCCGAAGGCCGAGCGGGCCTTCACCACCACGCCCGGCATCACCGACGTCACGCGGCTGACCGAGGTCCCCGCCACCCTCACGCTGCCCGACGGCGCCACCGAGGACGAGGGCCTGGTCGCCACCGACCCGACCTACCCCGACGTGCTGCGCCGCACCATGGTCGCGGGACGCCAGCAGGACGCGTACGGGCCCGGCGTGATGTCCGTCGGCAGCGGCTTCGCCGACCAGCACCACCTCAAGGTCGGCGACCGGCTCTCCGTCGCCTTCAAGCACGGCGAGAAGACCACCCTGAAGATCGCCGCGATCACCAAGGACGACGGCGCCATCGACAACGGCGCGATGTACATGGACCGCGCCCAGGCCGCCACGTACGTGCCCGCCGACCGGATGCCGCTGACGGCCGCGCTGTTCGCCAACGCCGCCGACGGCAAGAAGGACCAGGCGTACACGGCCCTGAAGAAGTCCCTTGACGCGTACCCGGCCGTCAAGGTCATGGACCAGACCGACTTCAAGCAGACCCTGAAGGACCAGATCGGGCAGCTCCTCAACATGATCTACGGACTGCTGGCGCTGGCGATCATCGTCGCGGTGCTCGGTGTCGTGAACACGCTGGCCCTGTCCGTCGTCGAGCGGACCCGGGAGATCGGCCTGATGCGGGCCATCGGGCTCTCGCGGCGGCAACTGCGGCGGATGATCCGGCTGGAGTCGGTCGTCATCGCCCTCTTCGGAGCGCTGCTCGGGCTCGGGCTCGGGATGGGCTGGGGGGCGACGGCGCAGAAGCTCCTTGCTCTTGAGGGGCTGAAGGTGCTGGAGATTCCGTGGGCGACGATTCTCACGGTGTTCGTGGGGTCCGCGTTCGTGGGGTTGTTCGCGGCGCTTGTGCCGGCGTTTCGGGCGGGGCGGATGAATGTGCTGAACGCGATCGCCACGGACTGACTCCGTCACCGGCGGGAAAAAAGGGGCCCGGCACACCATGCCGGGCCCCTCACCCCTGCGGGGGCACACCCGTACGTGGCCACCTCCCGACCGGTGGGGGCTGACCGCGCAGTTCCCCGCGCCCCTATCGGGGCTGCCCCCTGGCGTTGTTCGTCGTCTGCGGCCGGGTGGGACGTCTCGCGCAGTTCCCCGCGCCCCTGACGGGGCGCACCTGTGCGTGGTCACCTTTCGGCCGGTGGGGGCTGGTCGCGCAGTTCCCCGCGCCCCTTCGGTGCGCACTTCGTGCGCTACCTCTATCGGGGGAGGCTGGGGCGAAGCCCCGCCTCCAGGGGCGCGGGGAA